>CAXTSA010000029.1:0-14978 GCA_964246755.1 uncultured Acidobacteriaceae bacterium | reverse complement strand
ATGGATTTGCGAAGTTTTCACCTGCGTGTAACACCTTCGGGGGACTCGGACTGGTATCAAGCTGCTGGGGGAACGTATGAAACCTAGTTTGCTTGGTGTGGCCAGTGCTGCAATCGCGGTTGCAGCTTCGATGCAGGGTGTGGCTCAGAGTACGGGCTCGGTGGGCAACGGACCGGTAAAGCATGTGCTGTTGCTGAGCGTGGACGGTATGCATGCGGTGGACTTTTTGAACTGCTCGCAGGGCGTCAAGGGCGTGAACGGCGGGCAGCCGTACTGCCCGAACCTGCAAGCGCTGGGACAAACAGCGGTGAACTACACGGCGGCCTCGACCACCAAGCCTTCGGACTCGTTTCCGGGGCTGATGACGCTGGTGACGGGCTCGACGCCGAAGACGATGGGGATTTACTACGACGTGGCGTATGACCGGTCGCTGGACGCGCCGACGATTACGACGGGCAACGGGGTGGCTGGCGGGCCGTGCACGGCATTTGGCATCCCGACCGGGACCACGACCGAGTATGAGGAGGGAATCGACCTGGACAAGACCAAGCTGAACGGCGGGGCGCCAGGAGCTGCGCTGACCGAGGGCGGGATTGCGTCGATTGACCCGAAGAAGCTGCCGCGCGACCCCGCGGCGGGCTGCGCGCCGGTGTACCCGTGGAACTTTGTGCGGACGAATACGGTGTACGGGGTGATCCACGCAGCGGGCGGGTATACGGCGTGGGCGGACAAGCACCCGGCATACTCGTCGATCGGCGGCCCGGGCGGGGTATTTGTGGATGATTACTACTCACCGGAGATCAACTCGACGGTGGTGGCGCTGCCTGGGGTGAAGACTGCGGAAGGGGCGTCGTGCTCGGCGATTCGCGACACGGCGGGCGACCTGACGGCCTGGACCAACAGCTTTGAAAACATCCAGTGCTACGACCAGTTGAAGGTGAACGCGATTCTGAATCAGATCGCGGGCAAAACCCACGCGGGCGCGGCAGCGAAGGTGCCCGCGCTGTTCGGGATGAACTTCCAGGCGGTGAGCGTAGGGCAGAAGCTGATTGAGGGCAGCGTGGGTACGGGCGGCTACAGAAACGCCGAAGGGGTGCCGACGCCGGAGCTGCTGAAAGAGATCGAGTATGTGGATGCCGCGATCGGCGATATGGTGAACGCGCTGAAAGACACGGGCAACCTTGAGGACACGCTGATTATTGTGACGGCGAAGCATGGGCAGTCGCCGATCGACCCGGCGCTGTACAAAGCGAACGGGACGGTGACGCCGGCGACGCTGATCGCAAGCGAGCTGCCGGCCTCCGAGAGCCCGACGGGCACGGGGATTGGACCGACGGAGGACGATGTCTCGCTGCTGTGGCTAAAGAAAGGCGCGAGCGTGACAACGGCCGTGGAGGCAATCGAAAAGAATGCCGCGGAGATCGGGCTGGGGCAGATTTTTTACGGGCCTTCGGTCGCGCTGAACTATAACGTGCCGGGGCTCGCGGCCGGTGAAGATCCGCGGACGCCGGACATCATCGTGACGCCGAATGTAGGCGTGACGTACTCCAACAGCAAGGCCAAATTGTCAGAGCATGGCGGCTTCTCGCATGATGACACCAATGTGTTGCTGCTGCTGGCAAACCCGGCGCTGACGGCCAAAACAGTGTCGGTGCCGACGGTCACAGCGCAGGTAGCTCCCACGATCCTGACGGCGCTCGGGCTCGATCCGAACAAGTTGCAGGGTGTGCAGGCAGAGGGCACGGCGATCCTGCCGGGACTTCCTGTGAGGTAAGTCGCGGGAAACGCAAAAAAGGGCTGCTTCATTGCAGCCCTTTTCTTGTCCTCTTATGAGAGCAGGGTAGAACCGCCTGCGCGGCTCGCGGCCGTTTCTTGGCGGCTGCGATGGTATGCCGTGGCGTGTACTTGTGCTGCTTACAAAGCAGGCCTTCGTGGCCCTCTCGCTGGTCAGGGCAAGGTGCGGTCGAAGCAGGTTCTTCGATTGGGCATCATCCGCGTTTTCTTGAGACTTGATCCCGACCAGCAGCTGGGCCACAGCGGCTGGTGCAAACTCACGCAAAACGCCACGTGAGTGGCCGTCAGCCGCACGCCGTACCTGTCGCAGGTGCTGTAGGCGGTTTTCAGTATTTGAAGTGGTAGCGCACCTCGCCGTAAATCTGCCTTGGATCGTTGCGGTGGAAGCCGCCGAAGGTAAGAGAGTTGTCGAGCAGGACGCGGCGGTTGGCGACGTTGGTGGCGTTGATGGCAAGGGTGGTGGACTCGCCAAGCGTTTTGCCCAAGGCGAGATCGAAGGTGGTGTGCTGCGGCAGGTATGCGCCGGGGTATGGATCATTCGGATCGCCCTGGCTGCCATTGGTAAAGCCGGAGCCGTAGTACACGTTGCTGGACGCCCAGGCGTGCAAGGGGATCGCCGTCCTGTAACCGAAGTTGAGGGTGTTGCGCTGGTCGTGGTCGACCGGGGTGTACCCGGGGGCGGCGTCGCACTCGGGCGAGGAGACAGGGAAGCAGACGAGGCCGCCGGTAATGGCGCCGCGCTGCTGGGCTATCTGGTTGGAGTAGGCGAGGTGGGCTTGCCCGTCGTGCGGCAGACGCGGGGAGCGCAGGGTCGCTTCCCAAGCCTGAATCAGCGCGCCGTCAACAGTGACGGGAACGTAGATGCTGGACTCGCCGATGTTGGAGTGGTCGAGGAAGTTGTTGGCGCGGGTCTGGAAGGTGTCGGCGTCCAGAAGCCACCCGTGGAGTGGACCGGGCAGAGGAATCTGAACGCCGAACTGGTGCTCCTCGTCGCGCTCGCCGTGCAGGGAAACGAGGGTGGTATTTTGTGCTTCGGCGTAGGTGACGAGCGGGCCGGCGGTGGTGAGCAGTGGCGGCGGCTGGTAGAAACGGCCGTAAAAGCCGCGGAAAACCCAGTGGAGCTTTGGAATCTCAAGCGCAAGGCCGATGCGGGGTGCGATGTAGTTTTCGGAGATGTCGGACTGAAATTGCGAGGCACGGAAACCGCCGATGATTGTAACGCCGGGCGCGAGCTTGTAGTTATCAGAGAGCCATTCCTCGGTGACGCCGCCGTTTGCCGTTTCCGAGAGGGCGATAGGAGCATTGCTGCCGTCGTTGAAGATGTTTTCGAAAAAGTTACTATCGTGCTGTCCATAGGCATAAAAACCCGTCTGGACCGTGTTGCGTTTCCAGTTTGTGCCGATAGATGCTTGCAAGCCGCCGTAATCGGAGCTGCGATCGGAAGTTGTGGCGACAGGCTGGTCTACAAAGCGCGAGGCATTTGGCGGGTTGTAGTTGGCGCTGTTGTGGTGGAAGAACGGAGACACTTGGAGCAGGGTGGTATCTGAAAAGGTGTGGGCCCAGGTGAAGGCGGCGAGGCCATCGACTTCGGACTGCGTGTCACGGAGGCCGCTCGAGTTGTAGAGCTGGTTTTCCAGGCTATCAGGGTCCGGGTCATAGGGAATCTGGAAGAAGTCGCGGCGAAGCTGCGCGACAAAGCGGAGCTGGTCGCGCGGGGTTTGATTGAAAAGGATGGACGCGAAGCCACCAAAACCATTGCTTGCGTCATGGAGGACTTGGCCCGTCGGAGCGGAAAGACCGTAGTCGCTCCGGTTGCCTTCGAGGCTTCCGTAGTAGGCGAAGCGCCCGGTGTGACTGCCGAAGGAGAGCTGATCGTCGGTTTGGGCGAAAGAGCCGGCGGTGAGCACGAGTTCGGCGTCTCGGTCGCGGGCAAAACCGTTTTTAGGCACTACGTCGAAGATGCCGTAGGTGCGGTCGCCGAGGTCGGACGTGTAGGAGCCACGTTCGGTTTGAAGATAGTCGATGTCCTTGGGATCGATCTGCGGGCCGAGATTGCTGGCGATGTTGGTGTTCGGGATTTCAACGCCGTCGATCAACCAGGAGACCTGGTGGCCGCCACGGATATGCAACATGTCATGTGTCATGTAGGCCCCGGGAACATAATCGGTGATCATGGCGAGTGAATCGGTCTGGTCGGCGCCCGGGGTACTCGTAATGTCCTGCTCCCGGATCAGTGTCGTGGGGGTAGCGGAGTCGGGGTCGATGCTAGTGGCGCTATTTGTCGAAACAATCGCGGATTCCTGGACAGGGGCGATGGGGAGCTCGAAGTGGAGCACGGGCGTACTGTCGGCAAGGACAGTGATGGCCTGCTGGACTGGAGCGAAGCCGGAGTGGGCAGCGATGAGAGTGTAGTCGCCGAGCGGAGTGGCGGGAAAAGAGAAGCTGCCATCGGCGGCGGTAAGAGTGGTTTGCTCGAACGCGGAGCCGCTAGCCCGGAGCGTGACGGTGGCGCTGGAAAGTGGGCGGTGCTGAGGATCGTGCACGATGCCTTGGACGCCGCCAAAGATGGAGGCGTGGGCAGCCAGGGTGAGGGTAAAGGCAGGAAGTAGGAGAAATCGCAGACGTGCGTGCATGGAGATCGCTTTCGTTTTGTAGGCGCGGAAGGAACTCGTGCGAGCAGCCGCACGAGCAGCGCAGGTCGGCTGAGCCGGGTGCGCTTGTTTAACTTCGGGGCTTAAGAAAACGAGAGGATGGGTGGGCCGCGCTTGTGGCGGGAGCGCTCGCGCGCGATACGGCGAAGACATTCAGTCTGCGCGACACCGGCAGGGTGGGTGAGCAGCGCGGAAAAAAGCTTTGAAACGAGCATAGCGGGGGTGAAGGGATCAGGCTGCGCCGAGACCGCCGCCGCAGTTTGGAATGGGCACCGGCCGGGTGGCGCGCTCCACTGACGTGCACGCATGGTGAATTGGGATCGCTCAGCCGTGGACATGGCACAGTGGTGCGCACCGTTGCGTCGACAACAGGCGGGCAGGCTCGCATCATTGCTGGCGCTGACGCCCATGAAAGCGAATAGCGGGGTAAATGCCGACAGGCCGAAAAGTGCCAGCAACACGATTGAGAGGAGGCGATACACCTACCTCTATAAGCGCTTGTTTCGGCGTAAATTGCAAGCGGGAAGCAGCGCTCGAGGTGCATTGGGACGCCTGATCACTCCTCTTCTTGCCGTAAAAGGGGGCAGGAAGTTGAGCTGCGGCCAGGTGACTAGAGGTGGTTTGGCGAGTCATTGGTCTGGCCAATGGACCAGGTATAGCCGAATGGATCGCGAAGCTGGCCGTAGAGAGCGCCCCAGAACTGGTCCCTGAGAGGCATTGCGACCTCCGCGCCCGCGGCAAGGGCCTTGGACCAGACAGCTTCAGCGTCGACGACTTCCAGGTGCAGAACGGCGGGACAGCCACCAAAGGCTGAGGGAGTGCGACTTTGGCCATTCGTAAATTCAGGAAAATCGTCGTTGAGGGAAAGGATGCTGCCGAAGAGTTCAATGCGCGCATACATCAGTTTTTCGGAGTTGGGTGCTTTATGCCGCCCGAGTTCGTGAGCCCCGAAAGCCTCGGCATAGAAAGCAATGGCCGAGGCAGCGTCGTGGACGGTGATGTGTGCGCTGAGGCCCAGAGGTGTGGATTGGTCTGCCATGGAGTGCGCTCCTTTGGGGGGGGACGATGTGAGTGTAAGGCCCGGGGAGACCACAGGCAATTGGAATTGCCAGGGCCGGGAATGATTTCACCTGGCCGGCAGAATGCGTGATGGTAGTCGCCGAGATCCGATCCGCAGGACCTGACGATGGTAATGTGTCGCCGTTTTTTTCTTCGCAGCGAAGCGAACAAATTTCCCTGAGTTGCCGATACGGAGGCCATGGAAACGGCAGAAGGACATGGACTCGCGCAGGATGGCTGCGAAGGTCTTTCGGTTGTCCCGGAGATCGAGGCCACCCATAACCGTGACGCCATGCTGGAAGAGGCGACAGATCTGTACCTGCAACTGGAAGCGGCGCGGGAGTTGAATGAGGCGAGCGCCCTGATTCTTGGGTCTGTTGGAGAAGGGATTTACGGGCTCGACGCGAATGGCATGACAACATTTGCCAATCCAGCAACAGAAACGATGACGGGGTGGAAGGCCGAGCAGCTTATTGGCTTACCGCAGCACGCGATACTTCATCACTCGCACGCAGACGGCAGTGCATATGCGCAGGAATCCTGTCCGATTTACCTGGCCTTACGTGATGGGCGGGTGCACCGCAGCGACAATGAGGTGTTCTGGCGGAAAGACGGCACGAGTTTTCCTGTCGCTTATACCAGCACGCCGATCCTGCGAAACGGACGTCCAGTTGGTGCGGTCATTCTCTTTCAGGACATTTCCAAAAGGAAGCGCCGTGAGGCGTGGGAGCGGAGCAAGAACTCGATTTTTTCGGCGATTACGAGTCACCTGAAACTGGAATCTACCCTCGCGATGATTGCCGATGCCTTTGTGGCCCTCCATCCTTGTTACCCCATCGCTTTGCTTTTGCGCTCGGATGCAGGCCTGCGACTGGCAGCACAGGCAGGACTGCCTCGGAACTTGCAACAGTTTTTTAGGACCGTTCTGGCGGGCGAGTTGGCAACCCAGCCGACTTCGGTCTGCGTTCGCGTTGCCGAACAAGGCCGAGAGATCTTGGCGAGGCGGGGCCATCCGGAGCCGGGCTCGCCCGAGTACAGCGAACTTTCAGAGGTCGGGTTCGAGTCTTGCCTGGCTGTGCCGTTGCTCTCCGGTTCGGGACAGGTGCTTGGAACGGTTGCCGTTTTCGGCGGCGACGATGGCATGAGCGATCCATTGGGCCGCGAGTCTGTGGATAGTGCTTGCGATCTGGCCCGCTTGGCCATCGAACACAGCCGGCTCCACGCAGAGCTGGTACGGCAGTCGCAATATGACCATTTGACGGGCCTGCCCAACCGGCTGCTGCTCGAAGACAGAGTGGAGCAGGCGATTGCGCAGGCGAAGCGGCACGGCACGCGCGTGGGCGTGTGCTACATCGACCTGGATCGATTCAAGCAGATCAATGACACGCTTGGCCACAGCATGGGGGACGCGTTCTTGCAGCATATCGCTGCGGTCCTGAAGGGGAGTTTACGCGAGATCGACACCGTCGCTCGTCAGGGTGGGGACGAGTTCATTTTGGTGCTGCCCGACCTCACCTCGGAGGGGGAAGCCGAAGAGATTTGCGAACGCGTGTTGTCGCACTTGAGGCGACGAGTCACGATCGGGGAGCATACGTTTCTACCTTCGGCGAGCGTGGGACTCAGTCAGTACCCGGCGGCCGGAACTTCCGGGCCAACGTTGCTACGAAATGCGGATATCGCTATGTATGCGGCGAAACGGGAAGGAAAGGAAAGGGTGCAGCAGTATCATCCGCTGCTTGGAGAAAAAGTACACAGGGACATGGAACTGCAGAACGCGCTCCGTTTTGCCTTAGAAGGCAATGAGTTCACCATTGTTTATCAGCCGTTGTACAGCATCAGCAGACAGATTAAGGGGTTTGAGGCTTTGCTGCGGTGGATGCATCCAGAATTCGGACCGATCAGCCCTGACCGGTTCATTCCTTTAGCAGAGGAGACCGGGCTCATCGTTCCGATTGGCGAATGGGTTCTGACGGAAGCGTGTCGACAGGCAGTGGAGTGGAATGTACGAACGGCGACTTCAGTGAAGATGTTCGTCAACATCTCGGGTGTGCAGCTAGGCCGGTTGGATTTTGCCGAGACCACATCTCGTGCGCTGGCGCAAAGTGGTTTAGCTCCAGGGCTACTGGAGCTCGAGGTGACGGAGAGCTGGATCATCGCCGATCCCGAAGCAGCTTCTCTCCGCCTGCGGAGGCTGCGCGAGCTGGGCATCGGAATCTCTATCGATGATTTCGGGACAGGGCATTCGTCGTTTGGCTGCCTGCAACAACTGCCGGTCAGCACCATCAAGATCGACAAGTCCTTTATCGCGCGTCTCGACGGAAGCGCCACCGGTTCGGCGATCGTCCGGACAATTCTGGCGCTTGCTGAAGAACTGGGCTTAGAAACAGTGGCGGAAGGAGTGGAAACGGGGCTGCAGTTCCACGAACTGGAAGGCACTCAGTGCAGCCTGCTCCAAGGTTATCTGCTGGCCAAGCCATTGCAGCCTGACGCAGCTCGGCTTTTGCTGGAAGCTGGAGAGACTGTCTCAGCTTAACCTCGAGTGTTAATCAGGATATAGTGCCCCCAGGCAAAATCGAGACCAGGCATGGAGGTGGGGATCGCAGGCAAGGGTCGTGAGTTCGCGACGATGGACCGCACAAGGGCGACCGGCTAGCTTCATTGGCGTAGTGTTTACCTGCCGGTGCTGCTGGAGATTGCGGGCAGGTCGGCGTTAGGGCAGGGGCAACCCGTCCCTTGAGCGCTAGCTCCGATAGATTGGCCGGTTCTTGCCGATGCGCGGTCCAGCTGGAAATCAGAGCGTCGTGAGCACGATACCGCGCTTTGATCGTGGAGGGAGTGTCCTCCCTTTCGTGGATTGGCGAACAGCGCCGCTTCCTGGAATAAGCACAAGAGCGTTCGGGCAAAGAAAGGCGAACTTCAGCGGCTTGGTATCGATGCTCGCGTGGACCTCCATGCCTATTTACACTTCCTTGCGCACTCGGTGCGTTTCCGGATCGCGCTAACAAGCGTCGTTCTTCGGTCGACGGCGGCGCATGCAGGGTCGTTGCATCGACGATGGCTGGAGCCGATCTGCAAGTTACCCCGCGTCAGAATATTTCATCCGCCGAGATACTCTCGTTTAACCCGCGGCGCTCCGGTCGGTGGCGGAACTTGCATACGGTCATACGGTGGTCTCGTTCGTTCGAGGCCCACCAGCGGCCGGCTTCGCGGATGCGGCTTGATGAACGGGACCAACTCTGCCCACGGCACCGCGCGCTTCCTCTCGGGTAGAAACTTAGACCACCCGTCGCCACTTAGACCACCCGTCGCCTTTGTGAAGCTCAACCGTTTCGCCGCCACTAAGACCTGCTGCTCTGTTCCCGCATTGCTCGCGGGAGCTTACCGGTGAAGGCCAGCGGCGTGAAACATTATCACAGAGTTCCCGGGCATCACGGGCCCACAACACGGACAGGTTCACATTCGGTCCGATCCATAAACTTTATGGATTGTACATAGTGTCAGACACCCTTAACGACGGTTTCTCCCATTCGAGAGATTTTCCCGCTCCGATGAGCCCGCGTCTTCCACGACGACGAGGTCGACTCGCCGGTTCTTTTGTCTTCCTTCCGAGGTCGCGTTGTCCGCCACGGGGCGATACGGACCATAACCAGCCATGGAGATGCGAGTGGGGTCATAGTGAGTCTGGTCGACGAGCAGCAGCAGCACAGTCATCGCACGTGCCGCGGACAGCTCCCAGTTTGAAGCGAAGACGGCATTGTGAATGGGCTGATCGTCCGAATGACCTTCGACCCGTAGCGCCAACCCGTGCCGCTGGAGAATGGTCCCGGCCTCGGTGATTTTGGCTGCCTGACCAGGCAGGAGGCCGGCCTCGCCGGAGTGGAAAAAGCCGAGCTCCTCAAAGGAGATCACGAGGCCGTCCGAACTTTGATGGAGCGAGACTTCCTGCTTTTGTATTGAATCTCCCAGCACCGAACGGAGCTCGGCGGCGAGGAGGTCGAGATCCGGCCGTCCTTGAGCACCAGGTCCGGCCTTGTGTGCCGGCTCCGCAGCTGCCAAGCTCGCAGCGACGCCTGGCACGGGTTGCGAAGCGGCTTTGGCGGAAGTGGATTGCCGTCCCGAAAAACCGGAGTGAATCGCGCCCGATAGTTTTCCCAACCCATCGCTGTTGTGACGCGACGCCGCGAACAGAACGACGAAGAAAGCGAACAGCAACGTAACGAAGTCGGCATAGGAGACGAGCCATCGCTCATGAGAGACAAGCGCCTGCTGCCTGCCGCCGCGCTTGCTGCGCGCTCGACGGCCTCCTGTTTCCAGGGCGCTCATCTCGCCACCATCTGAGCGACAGGCGCCAGCGCGCGTCCCCCGGCCTGTGCGCCGAGCTTCTCTCGCAGCGCGCGAGGGCTGACACCTTCGGCCATCGCAAGCACACCCTCCAGCGTCGCTTCACGCAGTAGCTGCGCTTCACGAGCGCGAAGCCGCAGCTTGCCGGCCAGCGGCAGAAAAAGCAGATTGGCCAGGCCGACCCCGTAGAGCGTGGCCACGAACGCCAGCGCGATACCCTGGCCGACATCGCCGATACTGTCAAGTTTCTGCATCACTTGAATCAGCCCTAGGACGGCGCCCAAGATGCCTATCGTGGGGGCAAACCCGCCCGCTGCTTCCCACACCCGGGCCGGGCTCTCCTCTTCCTCCTCCAGGCGCATCAACTCGAGTTCCATAATCTCCCGCAGTTCGCGTGCGTGTGTCCCGTCGATCGCCAGCATGAGGGCCTTTTTGAAGAACGGATCGTCAATTTTCTTCAGTTCCGGGTCAAGCGAGACGATCCCGCTGCGCCGCGCCTGCATGGAAAGACGCATGATCTGCTCCATCCGCGAACGGCCATCGAGATTGCTCGGCTGAAAAGCATCGCGCAGGCGCACAAGCGCTTGCCGCACGGATGAAAGCGGAAACTGCACCAGCACCGCTCCGAGAGTTCCGCCGAGCACAATGACGGCAGCCGTGGGCTGCAGTACCTGCTCGATACGGCCTCCCTCCAATGTGAATCCGAGGGCAATGGCTGTTGCCGCTACCAGCAAGCCGCCTACTGTGCCCTTTTCCATCTTCCGCATCGTTCCCCCCTCCGCGACCGCCCTTATCTTCCTTATCGGTCACGCGAGTTAAACCTTGAGGTCGCCCGGAACTATAGCGCTGGTGCTGTCGCCGAGAGTTCCTGCTGCGCCTGCTGCAGATCATTGGACAACGGAAACAGCATCAAGCCGCGCTGAATCGCGCTATGTGCCGCGTTCTTGTTCCCGATACGGTGCAGAATGGCCGCCTGTCTCAAAACGGAACGGGGCGAAGGGGCTAAATCGACGATGCACTCGGCCGCCTGGGCGGCCATCGCAAGCTGCTCGGTCGCGACCGCGGCTTTGAGCCGAAGATCATGCATCGGCACCGACTCCGGATAGTGCTTGAGTCCAGCATCAAGCAGTCGCATGCTCTCCGGCCACTCTTGCATCACTGCATGCATCTCCGCGGCACGCAAGAACGCGTGCGCGCGCGGCCTCGCAAAAGCCTCTGCTTCCACGACCGGGATTGCGTTTCGCATGCGAGCCATCCCCTGTTCGCGGTCGCCTTCCCGCATCTCGAGCAGAGCCAGTCTCGTCTGGATCCCGATGGACCCCGGAAGGCAATCGAGCGCCTCACGATATGCGGCACAAGCCTCTTCCCAGCGCATCAATCCTTCCAGCGCTTCCCCCTTGATCTGGGCACGCATACCGGCATGCTCGACGACGGCGGGAGCCTGCGCAATCGCGATCAAGACGGCTTCCAACTGACCCAGTTTCAGCAGAGCCGAAGCGATGTACATCCAGACCGCTTTGTCAGTGCCCTCGAGCGCAGCCACTTTCATAAAGCAGGCCAGACCTTCTTCCACCTTGCCGTTCCAGTTACACAGGGCATCGCCATACTGCAACAATACTTGCGCATCGTCCGGGCGGTTCCGCAGCTTCTCAGCCAGGAGATCGCCATATAACTCGCGCTTCCGGCGCAGGCCTTCTTCGTCGATCGCGTACCAGCCGAAATGGTGAATAAAGAAGCCGGCTTTTCCGATCGGGCGGCCAAGCTGCATCATTCGGTACTCTACCTGTTCATGCACGTGGCCGACATAATAGATGTCCGGGTCGCGCCGGTAGAGCCGGCAGACCTCACTCGGCACGTAGCCGACAGCTTCCGGCGCGCGCGGATGCCGCTCTGCCGCTGAGATCGAGATTTTGCCGGTCAGCGGTTCATCCCATGGCTGCAGGTAGTTGCGTACCGGCGTGATATAGCCATCCGCCCGGGGAGCCTTGAGTTCTTCCCGGATCCAGGCGTGCGCAGCCGGATCGAGTTCCTCATCCGCGTCCAGAACAAATACCCAGTCTGTATCGATAGCCGCAAGCGCTGCATTGCGCGCCGCGGCGAAATCGTTATTCCACTGGAACGAAAGAACAGCTGCTCCGTTCTCACTCGCAATCTCGCTCGTGTCATCGGTAGACCCCGTGTCTACGACAACGATCGCATCGACCAGCCCTACTACGCTTGCGAGACAGGCTCGCAGCGTTCCAGCGGAATTTTTCGCAATGACACACAAGCCTAACGTCGACACGTCTCTCCTCATGCCTATCCAAAGCGGATTGTGCATGTGAGTGGCCAATCCGCGTATGAGAAAAGGAAGGCTGGACAAGCCGGCGGCTTTGAAGGTGCCGAAAGGTCAACTTCAAATGAGAACAAAATGAGCATTTCGGCAGAACATTAGAACATCTCGCCACTTTTCAGAAAAAAATCTGCGAAAGCGAAAAGATGCCCTGAACAGATTTTCGAGAAGGCCGATAGATGGTTTGCAAGACAAGTCAGCCGGAGCACAAAGCCATCGCGCAAAGCGGAATTGGTTGTGCAGGCCAAACACCTTTAAGGAGCGGTCCACTCATGTCTCTAGGCATCCTGAACAACATTTCGGCTCTGGAAGCGGAAAATCAACTCAACATCACAACGCAGGCTGCGAACAAGAGCCTCCAGCAGCTTTCTTCGGGCTCACGCATTAACTCGGGCGCGGACGACGCGGCCGGCTTGTCCATCTCAGATGGCCTGAACGCCAACGTCGCCGCTCTGAACCAGTCTTCGCAGAATGTGACCGACGGTATCGGCTTTCTGCAGACCGCCGATGGCGCGCTCTCTCAGATCACCGCTCTGCTGAATCGCGCAGTCACCCTCGCGACCGAGGCATCGAACAGCACCGTGAACTCCTCACAGTTCACCGCTATCAACGCCGAATACGGTGCCATTCAGACTGAGATCAACAAAATTGGTACCACGACCAACTACAACGGGCAGTCGATCTTCGGCAGCACTCTCAGTATTTTTACGAGCGACGGCACTGCTACCGGCGTCAATAGCATCACGGCGGGTGTCGCAACTACGAGCGTCGCATCCTTGTCCCTGACTACGGTTTCTGCGACGGCTGGTCTTAATGATGCTTCCGACGCGCAAGCGGAGTTGCAGAAGATCACCGCCGCGATTGGGCAGATTTCGCAGCAGCGCGGCACTCTTGGAGCAAGTGTCGAACAACTGCAGGCCACCTCGGCCGTGGATACGTCCGAGTCGCAAAACCTGTCCAGTGCCGCAAGCGACATCACCTCGGCGGATATCGGCAAGACCGTGGCGAACGACACCAAGTACTCGGTGCTCGAGCAGACCGGCATCTCGGCCCTGCAGCAGGCCAATCAGCAGTCGCAGACTGTTCTGAAGCTTCTGCAGTAAACCATGGAACGAGCGGTGACAACCATCGCCGCTCGTCCGCTTCCCATTAGCAAAATAATGGCGGGCGATCGAACTTCTTTGTAGTTGTCCATCTTGCTGCATTCTCATTGCTTTCGCAAAAAATACTTTGATTCGCCTGAAAAACCGCAGGCAGTCTGCCGCTCTCCCAACGACTTTTCAACAATGCTGCATGACTGCATGGCTGCATGCTTTCTCTGATCCGCGATTGGGCTTCACGCGTTCAAAAGGTTTGGAGCGGAACGTGCAAAACAGTTTGTGAACTGCCCTATTGCATAAGGAGCTCTCATAATATGAGCACCGCGTCTACAGCAGCACTCAGCTCCGTACTGAGTGCCTTCAACAATGGTTCAAGCGGCATCGATGTCACCGCTGCTGTCGCCTCGATCATCGCCGCGGACCGCGCTCCTGAACAGGCCTGGCAAGCGCAGCAAACTACCTTGAACAACCAAGCCACCGCTCTCCATCAGCTCGAAAGTGAAGCTTCCGCGGTGACTACGTCACTACAGTCCTTGAGCGACGCGGCCGGGGTATTCAACTCTGTTTCAGCCACGTCTTCAAACACAGCTGTCCTGACCGCGTCCGCCTCGGCCGGCACCGCGCCGGGCAGTCACACCGTTGTAGTGAATTCCTTAGCGGCGACTGGCTCCTGGTACTCGGACGATGTCGCGAATAGTTCGGCGACTTTGTCTTCAGGCACGTTCAAGATTACAGAAGGCGGTACGACTACATCCTTCACGACAGGGCAGGGGGTCAACACACTCGACCAGCTCGCCAGCGCAATCAACAGTGCGGGGGTCGGAGTGAACGCAAGCGTTGTCAATGACGCGAACGGCTCGCGACTAGCTCTCGTTGCCCAAAGTTCCGGCGCAGCCTCGGACTTCTCCATTACGGAGAGTGCGGATCCCGGCTCAGGTCTGCAATTTACACAGGCCATCAAAGGGGCGAATGCTTCTCTGACAGTAGACGGTGTGCCCGTGAGCAGCGCGAGCAACACGGTCAGTGGTGCGATTGCAGGTTTGACACTTACTCTTGGAAGCGCCAGCACATCACCGGTCAATGTCTCTATCTCGACCGACGCGAGTTCGATCGGGTCGGCGGTCAGTAGCTTCGTCAGCGCTTACAACACCCTGGTCAATGACTTAAAATCACAGTTTACGTTCAACGGTGAAACGTCATCGGAGGGTGTGCTTGCCGCTGACAGTTCGGCTCGCGCGCTGCAGAGTGACGTGCTCAGCGCGGCAAACCTGAATATCGGATCTGGGAGCCTCTCGACGCTGGCGTCGCTGGGCATTAGCACCCAACAAGATGGAACGCTTTCTCTTGACTCCGCGACGTTAAACCAGGCTCTTTCCAGCAACGCTCAAGGTGTGGCGGACTTCTTTCAGGGGAGCGGCACGACCGCCGGCTTTGCATCGACCCTGATCGGCACTCTGAACAACTACACGGATCCTTCGCAGGGCGCCTTTACCGTCGACCTGCAAAGCACAAGCAACGAATACCAGGATCTCGGCAATCAGATCGACACATTTGAACGTTACATCGCGACGCAGCAGACGGTCCTAACGGCCGAATACAACAACGCCAACATAGCTCTGCAGCAACTGCCTGAGCAGATCAAACAGGTGCAGGCGCTGCTCGGCAAAAATACCTAAGAAAAAAACCGAAGACGCCGACACC
>CAXTSA010000028.1:0-15352 GCA_964246755.1 uncultured Acidobacteriaceae bacterium | reverse complement strand
CCTCGCCCGCTGCCGCAGCGACGCCGCCGCTCCCCCGGAACAAGCTCCGGTAACCTTCGCCGTCCGCCCGCATCTCTTTCCTAGGACGACCGTTTTCCCCGGCGCACCGCCGCACCCCGCTCCGAGCGCACCCCCTCGGACGACCTGGAGACCACTCGATGAGCATTACTGCTGAATCGCGCATTCCCCGTATTCTTGAACAGGCCCCCGAGTTCGAAGCCAAAAGCACCCACGGCGTCATCAAGCTGAGCGACTACACCTCCAAGGGTAAGTACGTCCTGCTCTTCTCGCATCCCTCGGATTTCACCCCCGTCTGCACCACCGAGTTCATCGAGTTCGCGAAGCGGCAAGCCGACTGGGACCGGCTCAACGTGCAGCTGATCGGCGTCTCGATCGACTCTGTCTTTTCACACATCGCCTGGGTCCGCGACATCGAGCAGCACTCCGGCGTCAAGATCCAGTTCCCGGTCATCGCCGACCTCGACTTCAAGGTCGCGACCAGCTACGGCCTGGTGCATGAGGCGGTCTCGGACACCGCCGCAGTGCGCGCGGTCTTCGCCATCGACCCGAAAGGCATCATCCGCGCCATCATCTACTACCCGCCGCAGCTCGGCCGCAATGTAGATGAGCTGGTGCGCATCTTTGAGGCGATAGAGACGCAGGACAAGAACGGCGTCTCGCTCGGCGCCAACTGGCAGCCCGGCGACCCGGTCATCGTGCCCAGCCCCGCCACCCAGGCCGATGCGGAAAAGCGCATGAACGGCGGCGGAACCGGCCTCCAGGTCGACAGCTGGTATCTCTCGAAGAAAACGCTGTAGCCTTCTCGCGCAACCGCATCAGTCACGACAGCGGCACGCACCACTCCGGTTATTGCCGCTGTCCTGTCTGGAACGCGAGCGCGGCCAGTGCGGCCCGGTAGCTGTATCCCGCGTTGGTATATCCAATCGCCGCCTGCGTCTGCGCCAGCTGCGCTTGACTCAGCTCGGCTATCGAGCTCAGCCCCAGGTTGTACCGTGTCTCGGCCAGGCTCAGGCTCCCGTTCGCCTGGGCCAGCAGCTTGGCCGTTACCCCAATGCGCGCGAAACTGTTGTTTGTCGCAAGCCACGCCGTCCTCACATCGCGCACAATCGTGTCACGCAGCTCGGTCGCCTGCGCATCGGTCGCCTGGGCGCGCAGCGCTGTCTCCCTGGCCTCGGACGAGAACAGAAAGCCATTGAAAATAGGCACGTTCACGTTCGCCGCGGCCGCGCCGTCCCAGCTTGAGATAAAGTAGCGTCCGTTGCGCACCGGGGTGCCGCCCACCGTACCCAGCACGCCGACCGTCGGCAGTCGCTGCTCACTCTGCGCCCGGCTCAGCTTCTGCTCCGAGTTGCGCGTCGCGGCAAGCGCCTGCAAGTCCGGCCTCTGCCGCAGCGCCATTTGCGTCAGGACGTCCACATCCGGCGGCGGCGGCGGCGCGGCGGCTTCGTCGACGAGCGTGTACTGCTGCTCGTGGTCCAGCCCCAGCACCTCGTCGAGCGAGGCCATCGCGGCATTCGCATTGTTCTCGGCGTCAAGCACCAGCAGCTGCGCCTCGGACACGTTCACATCCGCGAAAGAGGCGTCCAGGGTCGAGCGCAGATTATTCTTCGTCAACTGCCCGATTACGCTTTGCGTCGCCTGCCGCGTCGCCACCGTCTGCTGCCCCACCCGCAGCACCGCCTGTGCCTCCAGCGCGTTAAAAAACGCCTGGTCGACCACCAGCACCACGTCCTCGCGCGTCGCCTGCTCGTTGGCCTGCTGCGCCTCGACCTGCAGCTTCGACGCCGAGACAAGGTTGCGCGTGCGACCGAAGTCGGTGATGAGCTGCGACACAAACACCCCGCCGCCCACATGCTCAAGCAGGCGCGAGTCGCTCAGGGAGCCGGAAGCGATCCGGCTGCCGTCATACGCGCCCTCAGCCGTCAGGCTGCCGTTGACGAGCGGCAGCTCGCCCGAGCGGGACTCGCGCACCACCTGCCCCTGTGCCAGCGATAGCAGATGGCTTACCGTAATGCGCGGATTATTGCCGAGCGCCATCGCTTCGGCCTCCGCGCGGGTCAGCGTGGGCTGGCCCGCGGGCGGCGGCGGTGCTCCCGGCGGCGACGAAGGCAACTGCCGGCCGGCATCGCCCGCGATCCCCGCACGTATCGAGAGCATCTGCGGAGCGGGCGCCAAGGGCGGCGTGGACTGCGCGTTTGCCAGCGCAAGACCAGCGAACACGAAGCTGAAAACAGCAGAAACGCGAAGCTTATGCATGAGCGGAACCCTCCGGCGCCGGAGCGGCAGGGGGATTTTCGCCGCCGCCGCCCTCCCGGTCTTTGCGACCGTTCACCAGCATGTAAACCGCAGGCACCAGGAACACCGTCACGACGACCGAGACCGATAGGCCCCCGATCACCGCGCGCGCCAGCGGCGCATACTGCTGGCTGCCTGCTTCCAGCCCCAGCGCCAGAGGGATCAACCCGAGCAGCGTAGCCAGCGAGGTCATCAGGATCGGGCGCAAACGGATTTTGCAGGACTGCACGACGGCATTGCCGTAGGTCATCCCCTGGCCCTGCAGAATGCCCGCGAACTCGACAATGAGAATGCTGTTCGAGACCACGATGCCTACCATCATGATCACGCCCATCAGCGACATGATGTTCAGCGTGGAACCCGTGATCACCAGCATCACGACCACGCCGGCGAGCCCCGGCGGCACCGCCATCAGGATGATGAACGGGTCAATGAACGAGGTGAACTGCGCCATCAGGATCAGGTACACGAGCGCGACCGCGAGGATCAGCCCAAGCCCGAATCGCTCGAACGCGATGTTCATACTCTGGACCGCGCCGTGAGTGGTCGTGCGCATCCCGTTCGCGGTCGGCACGCCCTTCACCAGCTTGTCCACCTGCCGGCTCACGGTGCGCAGCGACTCAGCCCGCGGCTGCACATACACGTCGATCACTCGCCGAAGCTGGTAGTGGTCCACCTCGGTCGGCGTGTTGATCTGCTTGAGGAACGCAACCGAGCGCAGCGGCGTGTAGCCCGCGCTGCCGGTACCGCGCAGAGGAATGTTTTCAAACTCCTCCATGTTCATGTGGCCGATCTGTTGGTTGGAGTACTGCACCGTCAGCATGTAGTTGTTGCCGCTGTTGGGGTCGATCCAGTAGCTCGGTGCGATCACGCCGTCCGACGTCATCGCCGTGATCACGTTGTCGACCACGCTCTTCGGCGACAGGCCGATCAGGCTGGCGCGCTCGCGGTCGATGTCCATCTCCAGGCCCGGGTACTTCAGGTCCTGCGGGATGTAAACGCCGGAGACGCTGCTCAGACCGCGCAGTTTGGTTTCGAGCTTCTGCGCCTGCGCAAACGCCTCTTCCTGGTTGTTCGAGCCGATCTGGATATCGATCGGCGCCGGCAGGCCCTGGTTGATCACCGAGTCGACCAGCCCGCCGGCCTGGAAGTAGGTGGTCAGCTCGGGCATCTGCGACGCAATCGCCGCGCGTGCCTTCTCGATGTAAGCGTAGCTCGCGGTTTTGTGGTCCTCCTGCAGGCTCACCTGCACAAAAGCCGTGTCCATGGCGGCGTTCGGTGTGTAGATCGCCGACAGGTCGGGCGTGACGCCGATGTTCGAGACGATCATGCCCAGATCGGCGGGCGCGACCACCTGGCGAAGGATCGCCTCGACGCGCGCGATGTACCGGTTGCTGACTTCGATACGCGTACCGCTGGGCATCTTCACATTCACGATGAACTGCCCTGGGTCGGTGCGCGGAAAGTAAGCCCGCCCCAGAAACGGAGCGAACAGCGCGATCACCACAACGATCGCGCCCAGCATGACGCCCGAGGCAAGCCATGGTTTGCGGATCGTCCAGTAAGCCAGCTTCTCGTAGCGGTCGAGCATGGCCGCGAAGCCGCGGTTGAACCCGTCGACTCCTCGCTTGAACAGCGACGGCTTTTTATGTTCGTCCCCTTGGGAGTGCCCCTTGATGAACTTCGCGCAGAACAGCGGCACGAGCGTCATCGAGAACGCGTAGGAAGCGAAGATCGAAAACACGACACCGTAAGCAAGATCGGTGAACAGGTACTTGCTGACGCCGTCGAGCAGAAACACGGGAAAGAAAACGACCGAGGTGGTAACCGTGGCCGCGAGCACCGGCAGCGCGATCTCGGAGCCGCCGTCGCCGGCCGCGACCGCGGGCGTGGCGCCCTCTTCCATAAAGCGGAAGATGTTCTCAAGCACGATCACGGAGTTGTCGATCAGCCGCGAGAGCACCAGCGCCAAGCCGCCCAGCAGCATCGTGTTCACCGTGCCCCCCATCGCGTTAACGATGAGCAGGCAGGTGAGGATGGCCAGTGGAATCGCGATGAGCGCGGCAACCGTCGCGCGCGGACTCCCGAGGAAAACCAGGATCATGATGCCGGTCAGCAGCAACCCGATACCGGCTTCCTTCAGCAGGTTCTTGATCGCGCCTTTCACGAACACGGACTGGTCGAAAACCACCGCGGTCTTAAGCACAGCGGGTATGTCGACCAGCTTCGCGATCGCCGCGCGCATGCCGTTCACGATGGTGATGGTGTTGCTCTTGCCCGCCTGCTTCAGGATCGGCAGGTACACGGACTTCTGCCCGTCGATGCGCACGATGTTGGTCTGGATCGCGCCCGAGTCTTCGGCGTGGCCGATATCGCCCACCAGCACCGAGGCATTGCCGACCGATTTGAGCGGCATGGAGTTGATGCGCTCCGGCGTCGGCACCTGGGCGTTGGCGTAGATGTTGAAGTCGCGCGTGCCGATCCGCACATCACCTGCCGGCAGGATCAGGTTCGAGTCGTTCACGCTCGTCACCACGTCCATGAGGCTCATGTTGTGAGCCTCAAGCTTGAGCGGGTCCACATACACCTGGATCTGCCGGTACCGCCCGCCGAACGGCTGCGGTACAGAAGCTCCCTGCACATTCGCGATCTGGTTGCGCACCTGGAACTGCGCCAGATCCTTGAGCTGCGTCTCGTTCAGCCCCTGGCCTTTCAGCGTCACCAGGCAGATCGGCTGGCTCGACGCGGTCATGCCCAGCACCACCGGCGGCAAAGTGCCCGGCGGCAGGCGGCGCAGATCGGCCAGCGCCAGGCTTGAAATATTGCTCACCGCGGAGTTGGGGTCGGTCCCCGGCCGAAAATACACCTTGATCAGGCTCACGCCGGTCAGCGAGCGCGACTCGATATGGTCGATGTTCGCGCCCAGCGTAAAGAATCGCTCGAAAGTATCGGTGATATCGGCTTCGATCTGCTTCGGCGGCATGCCGGAGTAAAACGTCGCGACCACGACCACCGGGATGTCGATGTCAGGGAAAAGATCGACCGCCATCGTGCCGACATTGACCGCGCCGACCACCAGGACCATGAGGCAGATCATCAGGATAAAAAACGGATAGCGGAGCGCGAACTTCGGCATTACCGGCCCCCTCCGTTTTCATCGGGATCTTCCATGCCGCCCTCTTCATGCATCACGTCGCTCGACGGCTCCCCCTGCATGCGCGGCGTCACGCGCTCGCCGTTTTGAAAGCGGCTCGCATCGCCGACAACCACGTGGTCCCCTGCCTCGAGGCCGCTGCTGATCTCGAGCAGCACAGACCCGCGCAGGCCGACGCCCACCGTCCGCTGCTGCACCCGGTTGCCCGCGTCCAGCACCAGCACCGTGCCGCTCGCGCCTGTTCCCTGCACCGCGGCGATCGGCAGCGTCAGCACATTCTCGGCGTGCGCCAGCCGCAGATAGGTGTTCGCATACATGCCCGGCGTAATCGCGAGCTTGGGGTTCGGCACGTCGACTTCGGTCTGCATCGTGCGCGTGCTCGGGTCCAAGTTGCGCGTAAAGCGCACCACCTTGCCTGAGAAGTTCTGCCCGAGTGCGTCCACTCGAATCGTCATCGTGTCGCCCTCGTGCACATACTGCACCGCGTCCTCCGGCACCGGCACGCGCAAACGCAGCAGGTCGCTCTCGGACAGCTTGATTAGCGGCAGGCTCTGTGTGTCCGAGCTGGTACCGGCCTGGATCAGCGCGCCTGTATCCGCGTAGCGAAACGTCACCACGCCATTGAGCGGCGCGGAAATGGTCGTGTACGCCTGCATCGCGCCCACCCTCTGCTGGTCGGCCGTAGCGGTCTCCGCGCCTTGCTTCGCGCCCGACAAAGCCGCGAGCGCCGCATCGATCTGCGCCTGCGATGCCTCGGCCTGCGACTGCGCATTGTCGAGCTCCTGCGCCGCGATCACGCCCGGTTGTTGCTGCGCTGCCTTCTGTAGCCGCGCATAGTTCGCCTCGAGCGCGGCATGCAGCGACCTGGCCCGGCCCACCTCGCCCTCGGCCGCCGTAATCGCGTCCTGCGAGCGCAGCGCCTCGGACTGTGTGCCGCGGTACTGCGCATTCAGCTCCGGTACTTCGAGCGTCGCCAGCGTTTGTCCCGCATGCACCCGGTCCCCGATATCGACGTACATCTTGCGCACATAGCCCGAAACCTTGGCATGCACATCGATCACCTGAAACGGCTGGAACTGCCCGGCCAGGCTCAGCAGGTGCGAGATGTTTCCGCGCTGCACCACCGCAACGGCCGCCGACGCAGGCTCCTCAGGACCGTTGTGCGACCGGGCGCCGCCACCGCACCCCGCAAGAACAAGACCACCCAAACACACCGGTGCCAGGAGGCACACCACGGGTGCAGACCAACGCGTTCGCATAGGAAAGCCCACTCCGCTCGCAGGTTCTTTAAAGCGACACCCGCGGCATCTGTCTATATCGCTAAACTTGCTTGAAGCTAGGCGAGCACCGCGGAGAAGCCCGAAGCAGCGCACGCAGGGGTGCTGACCATGGACGGCGGGGGACGCCGGCGAAGTGCTTCGGATAAAGGCGGAGTTTGGGACGATTCGAGAAACAGCGGTTCGCCGGCGAGCCCTCGCGGCCTCAGCCCGAAGAGCAGCCGCACGAGCACTGCGAACAGCAGAAAACCGACAGCCGCGACCGGCGCCGGGGACTGCGGCTCAGCCGCTGCGGCCTGTGCGGCCGGGCGTTCCCGCTCGGTCAGCAGCTTGGCCTTGGCGATCGGCGCATGCGCCCCAGCCCGGCTATAAAGCGACAGCTTGTCATGCAGTCCCCAGCACACCACGGCGAAGCCGAGCAACAGCATGCACAGCGCAAAGAGCGGCACACCCGGCATCCTGTGTATCGAGCCGGCGCGCCGTTCTATGCTCAGTTCCGTGCTCGTGTGCGTAGCTTCCCGCATGGTCCTTCGGTACGGCCGCCGGCATTGGAAAAGGCTGGCGTAGCGTAAGTATAAAGGATGCCTCAAACGCGCCCTTGTTGCTACCCTTGGAAAGAGCGCCTGGGGGGCCGGCCATCTCGAGCAACCACCGCTTCCAAACGACCGCGAAAGAGAAGGACACCCATGCCTGAGGCAACCGAAGACCCCCGCGTCTACTTCGCAGCGGAGCGGACGTTTCTCGCATGGATCCGCACCGGCCTGGGCCTTATGGGCATCGGCTTCGCGGTGGCTCGCTTCGGCCTGTTCCTTCGCGAATTCCAGCAGAGCCAGCACAGCAACTCCCCGCATGAGACCGGCATCTCGGTGACCTCCGGCGTTGCCCTCGTCGCGCTCGGCGTAGCAGTCACTGTGCTTTCCACCGCCAACCACATCCGCACCGTGCGCCGGCTGCAGGCCGGCACCTGGACCTCGAGCATCTCCGGCAACGCCGTCCTGCTTGCCTGCCTGCTCGCCGTCGTCGGCCTGGCCATGGGCTTCTACCTGCTCCTGCTCCGCTAACGCCGCTTCAAACGCCGTCCGCTGGCCGCCGGCGCAAACCTGTTTTTCCGTCGCGCGCATCCAAACAGCTGTCTCCGTTCAGGAAAGGTATCCCTCATGGGTCTGCTCGAGAAAAAGGTAGCGCTGGTAACGGGTTCCAGCTCCGGTATCGGCCAGGGCATCGCGCAGGTGTTCGCACAGGAAGGCGCGCGCGTCGTAATCGACTACGTAGGCCATCCGGAAGGGGCGGACCAGACCCTTCAGATGGTGAGAAGTGCCGGCTCGGACGGGGTGATCGTACAAGCCGACATCACGAAAACAGAGGACACGCGCAAACTGGTCGACGCGGCTTATTCGCAACTTGGAGGGCTCGATATCCTGGTCAACAATGCCGGGATGGAAAAGGAAGCGCCCTTTACGGAAGTGCAGGAGGCGGACTACGACAAAGTCCTCGCGGTCAATTTAAAGGGCCCCTTTTTCCTAACTCAGTACTTTGTACAAAAGTTAGTAAGTGCGAAGAAAACGGGCCGTATCGTCAACATAAGCTCCGTGCATGAAGATATGGTCTTCCCCGGGTTCGCAACCTACTGCATCAGCAAAGGCGGTCTGCGCATGTTCATGCGTGACCTTGCCGTCGAGCTTGGACCCATGGACATCACCGTCAATAACATCGCGCCAGGCGCGATTGAAACGCCTATCAACAAGAAGCTGATGCAGAACAAGGGCGAGATGGGCGCGCTGCTCAAAAACATCCCGCTGAACCGTCTGGGCAAGCCCGAGGATGTAGCGAATCTCGCGGCTTTTCTCGCCTCCGACAAAGCCGGTTACATCACAGGGTCGACCTATGTCGTCGACGGCGGCCTGATGCGCAGTTATCACGAGCAGTAAAGCGGAGTACGTTAAGGAGAAATATAAAGATGCGGTTTTGTAATTCAGGCGCGACAGCATGAAACAACGTACGTTCGCCAGAACGATTCTTGATACCGGGCTTGCGGCATCCGCCGTCTACGCCACCTGGGCTGCGCTGCGCCGGGCAGAGGTGCGCGAACAGAACACCGGTATCGGCCGGGGCAAGCGCTTCCTCGTGCTCGGCAGCGGGTTTGCCGGCGCCGCGGTCGCGCAGGAGCTAGGCCGCCTGCTGCCCGGCAGCGACAACGGAGAAATCCTTCTGGTCGATGCCGACAACTACCTGCTGTTTACGCCGATGCTGACAGAAGCCGCCGGCGGTGAGCTCGATCCCCGGCACATCGTCAGCCCGGCGCGCACCATGCACAGCCGCGTCAACTTTGTGCAGGGCCGCATCACGAACATCGATCTCGCCAATAAAAGCGTGGAGGTCGAGACGGGCTCGGGCGACCTCCAGCCGGCCACGTTGACCCTGCAGGCTGACCACCTCGGCATCGCGCTCGGGGCCGGCGTGAGTTACCACAACCTCCCGGGAGTGCAGGAAAACTCCATCTCCATGAAGAGGCTCGAAGACGCAAGCGCCGCCTTCGATCGCGTCTCCGCCTGCCTCGAGCGTGCCTCGGTCGAAGACGATCCCGCCAAACGCAAGGAGTTGTTGACCTTTGTCGTAGGCGGCGGCGGATACACCGGCGTCGAAACCATGGCCGCCCTCAATGACTTAGTCAGGACAAGCGCCGAACGCCTGCCGAAGATTCGCCCCGAAGAGATCCGCACCATTCTGATTGAACCCGGCGAGCGTCTCCTGCCCGAAATCTCGGCCAAGCTCGCCGGGTACGCGATGGGCAAGCTGAAGGGCAGAGGCGTCGAGGTTCGTCTGAAAACCGGAATCGCGGGCGCCGGCAAGGATTATGTGGAAGTCGCGGGCGGCGAACGCATCCCCGCGCGCACACTGATCTGGGCCGCCGGCGTCACGCCCAATCCGCTGATCGAGAAACTCTCTGCACCGAAAGGCAAGCATCACGGCCTCTCGGTCGATAGCTGCTGCCAGGTGCCGGACCACCCGGGCGTCTGGGCCCTCGGCGACTGCGCGGAGATCCCCCAGCCGGACGGCAACGGCACCTACACGACGACAGCGCAGAACGCGACCCGCGAGGGTATGCTCGTCGCCCGGAATATCATCCGCAGCCTGCGGGGCGAGGGACCCAAGCCCTTCCGCTACACGCCCATCGGCGAGCTGGCACTGGTGGGCCGGCACACTGGGGTAGCCCAGGTGTACGGGTTTAACTTTTCGGGGCCAATCGCCTGGGCCATGTGGCGCGCCATCTACCTCGTCAAAATGCCGGACGTCGGACAGCAGGGAAGAATCCTGAGCGACTGGATCCTTGACTCCGTGTTCGGGCGCGAGCCTGTTCCACTCTCAAGCGCGAAAACGAAAAATTCCTAGCCGCCCCATCTCGCACTTAGCAGGAACAGCACGGATCGAACGTTTCTGCGCAAAATGCGTGAAAAAGGTCTTGACATTCGTGAGACGACCGCATGCAATCAGTTTGTGGGAGCGAATAGGTCCCTCGATGGTTGCGTTCCACCGAGGGAGTTTGGGCTACCGCTTTCGCAGCAGCCGAATGACAGCGGCAACGGCAATCAGGAATCGCCAATCCAGCACGATCTTGATTGCTAGATGCACCCAGGATGTTTTCGCATCCATCGGTCAGCCTCCAGCATTGAAACCGGCGTATCCGCCTCCTAGCGGCTACGCCGGTTGGGCCGATTCCCTGGCCCATCCTCGTACCGCCTCGCACTCTGCTGAAAGCCTACTCAGTCTAACCTGCCGCACTACTGAACACACCCTTAAGACTCACCTCGTAACGTTACTTCGATTCCCCACGCCCCTTCAGCAGCAGCGTAAGCCGCAGCACCTCGGCCACACTCCAGGCCTGCGCAATACACCCCCGCGGCGTGTACGGCGCATCCGCGTCGAACACCTCGCTGATGGTCCCGATTCCCGCCTCGCTCAAATGCCGGTCGAAACCTTCTAGAAATCCCGACGTCGTCTCGAAGTCCTCAGGGTAGGCCTTCAGCCAGGCATCCACGAACGGGCCGATCAGCCATGCCCACACCGTTCCCTGGTGATAGGCCGCGTCACGGGTGCGCAGGTCGCCGAAGTACCGCGGCTTGTAATCCGGGCTCCCCGGCGCAAGCGAGCGCATGCCGACCGGTGTAAACAGCTCCGCACGCACCTTCTCAAGCACCGGCCGCCAGTGCTCCTCGGCGAGGATCGGGTGCTCGAGCGCGATCGCCAGCGCCTGGTTGGGGCGACAGGCGCGGTCGCGTCCGTCCATCACGGTGCTGTCGGCCGAGTCCCCGGCCTCGGCATCGATCACGTCGTACAGGTAGCCCCCCTCCGCATACCAGAACTTCTCCGCGAAGCTCGCCCGCGCGCGCTCGGCATGTCCGCGGTATGTCCGGCCTCTCTCACCCTGGCCCAGCTTGTCCAGCCAGCCCGCCAGCAGGCACAGCGCGTTATACCAGAGCGCGTTGATCTCCACAGCCTTGCCCCGCCGCGGCGTTACCACCCAGTCCCCTACCTTCGCGTCCATCCAAGTCAGCTGGTACCCCGGCTCCGCCTGGCAAAGCAGCCCGTCCGCCGGGTCCACATGGATGCCGAACTCGGTGCCGCGCAGATGCCAGTCGGCAACCTCGGCCATCTTCGGGACGAGATACTCCAGGATCTCCGTATCGCCTGTCACCTGGAAGTAGCGCTCAATCGCATGGAAGAACCACAGCGTCGCGTCGGCCGTGTGGTACAGGCCTGAGGTATTGCCCTCCGGGAACAAATTCGGGATCAGCCCGTTGTGGATGTACTCGGCAAACGACCGCAGGATGAACTCCCCTTCGCGGTGGCGCCCGGTTGAGAGCGTCAGGCCTTCCAGCGAGATCATGGTGTCGCGCCCCCAGTCGGTAAACCAGTGGTAGCCCGCGATCACCGTGCGGATCTCGTCGCCAACCGCCTGCGCGCGTACCGTGTCGGCCGTACGCCCCACCGGCACGATCAGGAACTGGTCGGCCGCCAGCACCAGCTCGGCCGCGATTCCGGTGCGCGCCGCCTCCGGCGCAATCCTCAGCAGGCGTTCACGGCGCTTGTTCTCGATCGCGAACGCCTCCTCGACCGGCAGCGCCGCGATCCGCTCCCAGCTTTCCGTCGAGGCCACCAGCGACACGCTCTCCCCCAGGCCCAGGCTCGCGGAAAAGGTTCCCGGCGTCGCGAGATTGCCCTCCGAGTCATAGCCGCGCTCCCCTTCCACGCGATACGCCAGATCCGCGATCTCGTCCGGCGACAACCGAAATGTGGTGTCGCGGCCCGCGTAGGACAGCAGCAGCGGCGGAATATCCGGCGAGCACACCAGCTCGTATCCATGCACCGTAGCGGTCAACCGGTAGTCCGCGACATTGGGCCCGGCCAGCGCGCCCTCGTGCGGGCGGATGTCGATTGACGGCCGCAGCTCCAGGCAGCCGTCGCCCTCCCCGCGCAGCAGCGTGTAGCGGATATAGGTGGTGTTCTGGCGGTGCACCATGCAAACGCGCTTCTCAAGCTCGAAGCTCATAGAGCGGTAGGTCCAGACCGGCAGCCCGTTCTCCAGGCGAAACTCCGCCAGCGTGGGGCTCACCAGATCCTGCTTCGTCGCTACCGGAAGATTTTCCGCCACCAGCGAGTGGCGCTCGCCGCCGATCGCCAGCGTCTCCTCGATCTGGTTCAGCATCATCGTGCGGCCATGCGGCGCCGGCAGCGCAGCCACCAGCCAGCCGTGGAAACGGCGCGAGTTGATGCCGGCCAGCGTTCCGGAAGCGTAGCCGCCGATCCCGTTCGTCACAATCCACTCGCCCTCGAGCGCGCGCTCCCGTCGGGCTTCGTTTCCAATGGATGGTTCTAAATCGATGCAGCGTCTAGGGAGCGGGAGGCGGGAAATGGTCATCGTCAGTCGGGTATGCCTCTCTGGCAGGGATTTGCGTCAGTGTTTCGAGTGGGATGCGGCGCGAGAGGGAGCGCAGCCGCGACTTACCTTGCAGGTATCAACAGAACCGCCGCTGCTCCCGGTATGCGCCAACCGGCCGCGGTGACCGGCAGCGCGGCGCCGCCGCCGCCATACCGGTGGTCGTCGCTGCTCCAGGCCAGCGTCCAGCCCTGCCCCGTTGGTGGCGCCAGCAGCGGCTCCGGCGCATGCGGCAGGTCGAGATCGCGCCCGAAGTTGACCACCAGCAGGCGATCGTCGCCGTCGTCGGAAAAGAAGCGGAGCAGGAAGCAATCCTCCGAAAGCACGGCCCCGTCGAGCGCAACGCCATCCTCCGGGCCCGGAACCGGCCCCGGATCCGGCCCCGGAACCAAGCCCAGAACTGGGCCCAGAACCGGGTCGGCCCGGCGGAGGCGCAGCAGGTCTTCGTGCAGCGCCAGAAGTTGCCTGTTCACGCCCTGCCCGTTCACGCCTTGCCCGTTCGCCCCCGAAGGGTCGAGCTTCGAGCGCTCGAAGGTATCCTCCGCCGCGGGATCGGCCAGCACACGCTGCGCGTCGGGGCTCGCCAGGCTGGGGAACTGCCGCAGAAACACCTTCCTGCCCTCGCGCACCGCCCCCGCCAGCTCGGGCTTGTGGTCGCAGAAGTAGAGAAACTGAGTCGTCGCTCCATATTCCTGCCCCTGAAAAAACATCGGGGTGCCGGGGATGAGCAGCCAGAACGCCGTCATGGCGCGGTACACCCCGGGGTGGCTGCGCGTGCGGACGCGGGCGCCTGTATCGGTGTTGGCGACCTGATCGTGGTTCTCAAGGAAAGTGATGAACCGCCAGGGAGCGATGCCGCGCGATGAGGTGCCGCGCGGCTCCCCCTGCCATCCGTAGCGCTGGCCCTGGAACAGGAATCCTCGCTTCGCCCCGGAGACAAACTCCTGCGCGCGCCCCAGGTGGTCGGAGTAATACGCCTCGCGCTTGTGCGTGAGCCGCACCAGCATGGAGTGGTGCAGGTCGTCATTCCACATGCCGTCCAGCCCGTAACCGCCCTGCCCTGCCGGCCGCATCAGCACCGTGTTCTGCGGCTCGTTTTCGGCTACGATCAGGATCTCGCGACCACCCGCCGCGGCGCGTGCCGCCTCCCCAATCTCCTCCAGGATGTGCCTGCCGAGCCGCCCGCTGTCCCGGATCGACTGCGTCGCGTCCAGGCGCAGACCGTCGAAGTGGAACTCGCGAACCCAGTACGCGGCATTCTCCCGGAAGAACTCCCGCACCCCCTCGCAGCCCTCTCCATCAAAGTTGATCGAGTCGCCCCACTCCGTCGCTTCCGCGGCGAAGTACTCCGGGCTGAACGACCGGAGATAGTTCCCGTCCGGCCCCAGGTGGTTGTAGACCACGTCCAGAATCACCCCGAGCCCCGCCCGGTGGGCCGCGTCAATCAGTTGCCGTAGCTCGTCCGGAGTGCCGTAGCTGTTGTGCGGCGCGAACAGGTCCACGCCGTCATAGCCCCAGCCCCATCGGCCGGCAAACTGCGCCACCGGCATCAGCTCCAGCACGGTCATGCCAAGCGCCGCAAGCCGCCCCAGCTCCCGCTCCGCCGCCCTGTACGTGCCCTCGGCCGTGAACGTGCCGATGTGCAGCTCGTACAGCACCTGCCCTTCCAGCCGCTTGCCCGGCCAACTGGCCTCCTCCGCGCTCCAGGCATATGCGAGGGGGTCGACGATCTCGGACGGCCCATGCGCGCCTTCCGGCTGAAACCGCGACGCCGGGTCCGGGTAGCTGTCTGCCCCATCGAGCTCGAGCCTGTACCGGTCCCCCGCCCGCGCGCCTTCGGCAAAGCAAGACCAGTAGCCGCCGTCCTCCCGCTGCATGGCCACCGGCGCGCCCCCGCCTTCCATCCGCACAGCCGCGCCCGTGCGCCGGGGCGCCCACACCCGGAAGTGCGTGCCGCCGTCACCGGGTTCGGCCCCGATCGGGCAAACCCTCCGGTTGCGGGCCTTCGCCGGTTCAGTTCCCGGTTCAGCTCCCGCTTCGGCGGGGGTCATCGGTGCAATGGTCGTGCTGGAGTTCTGCAAGGGTCTGTTTCACCTCTTCTTCAGGATTCCGCCGCTCGGGGGACTGGGCGGCCGGTACCGGCCTCGCTAGTGTACCCATCCAGGGGAGCCCAGGGGATCCCAGGGGAGCGGAGCCGTCCGGCCTGTCTGCTTCCGCGGCAGTGTCCCCATCCGCTTCACGCACCTGCAGCCTGGGGAAGCACACAGGGGCTGACACGCCGCGCATTACCGGGCAGCAGCAGGGGGCTCGTAGCGCTTAAAGATGAGCGAAGCATTCGTTCCGCCGAAGCCGAACGAGTTCGTCATCGCATACTCCATCGCCGCCGGCAGGGCCTTGTCGCGCACTAGTTGAAAGCCGCACTCCGGCTCCACATCCCGAAGGTTGGTGGGCGGCGGCGCGACCTGATCGCGCAAGGCAAGCACCGTGATCCCGGCTTCCAGGCTCCCCGCCCCGCCCAGCAGGTGCCCGGTCATCGACTTGGTCGAGCTCACCAGCAGGTTCCCGGCTACATCCCCAAACACCCGGCAAATCGCCCGCGCCTCCGCCAGGTCGCCCAGCGGCGTCGAGGTGGCGTGCGCATTCAGGTATTGCACCTCCCTGGCCTCCAGG
>CAXTSA010000027.1:5401-16404 GCA_964246755.1 uncultured Acidobacteriaceae bacterium | reverse complement strand
ATCCCATGCGCGCAGTATAAGGGGCAAGTGTGGCACGAATGTGAAACGAAGATTCGACCCGCCCGGGCCTGAACTCAAAAAACGCAAGTCACCTGCTTCGGCGCCGAGTTGTGAGCCGGGAGCGCTATACAGGTCCCCACAAGCTAAGAAGGGCCCGGCAGGAAACTGCCGAGCCCCATTCCGCTCCTTTCTGAGGTTAGTTGCAGGCGTTGTTTGCCGCCCCGGCAGGCACCGTGCAGGCGCTGTCGAAGTACTTAGCCTGACCCACCTGCTGGTAGTGCAAAACAACTCGGCTCTTATCCGCCGTAACCGGTGAGACGACCGTTTTCGACACAGACCGGACTGTTTCCGGCCCGTTGACGAGCGCCTCGGTCAGCACACGGCCGTGCAATCCGCCGTTGCTCTGCAAAGGCGCGCCGAGAAGCTGCGCGAAGGTGCGAGCGATGTCCGCGTTGGACACTGGATTCACGTCCGTAAAGCCCTTCTTGAAGTCGGGACCGTACGCGGCCATGTTATTGAAGGTGTTGTCGCGGCCCAGAGACCCGTGCATTCCCTGGCCTTCCTGCAGGCCGGTATCTGCGACCTGGACAGCGGACAGCAGGTTACCCGGCTGCAGATAGAAGGTTTTGAAGTTCACGGCGATGGTCGGACGCGGGGTGCGCGCGGTGCCAATAAAGTTGATTGAGGAAAGCGGCAGCGCTCCGGGCATCGGCCCGAATTGGTCGTCGACAAACAGGGAGCCGACATAGTTCTGCTGACTTAGGAACGAAACGATGCGCTTGACCGTCGCGTAATCGTTCGCAGGCACATAGATTAGGTCGGAGCCGCCGTTCGCGGCCACGATGACCTGCGCATCGGTCTTGTCCCGGATCGCGCCGGTCCCGCCGATCAGCCCATCGCCGGCCGCCGGGTGCTGCCGTACCGTCGCGGTTTGCTGCGGGATGGCCGGGTTGACCGGCTCATATACCTTCGCCCCCTGCGCGCCGGCAATCTGGCTGTCCGGATCGAACAGCGGCAGGTCGAGAGTGTGCGCCAGATCCAGCGCCAGAAAACCGACCGGCAGAAAACCCGTATTTACCTCCTGGCGGCCCGTAGAGTCTTTGTAAGTGAAGGTGCTGGGGTAAGCCTTGGTCACCGTACCGGCCGCATCCACCTCATGGTGCGAGATGGTCGCGAAGCCGTGATCCGAGGTGACGAACAGGTCGGTGTTCGCAGCGATGGCCGGGTTGCTCGCTATGTAAGTTACGATCTGGAGCAGGTCGTTGTCCGCGTTCTTAATCGCGGCCTTCGAGGTTGGCCCGTTGATGCCGGGCGTTAGCGTGTTGAGGCTGTCGCCCTGGTTGTGTTGCGTTCCATCGGGATCGCGCGACCAGAAAACCAGCGCGAAGGGCTTCCCGTTATCGAACAGCTGCGGCAGCACCTTGGTGGTCGAATCGGCGAAGTAGTTCTGCTGCGTGATGTTTGCCGAAGTCGTGCCCGGCGCGGTGTTGGTGCCGGAGTAGCCGTTATTGCACTGCGCCGTCGCCGCGCAGCCGTTCGAGCGAGTCGGAGCCGTGGTCGCGAGCCCGGCGTTTGCGTATGCCTGCTTCGTTGTCGAACTCAGCGGGATGCCCGCGGCGGTGCCGGTCGAGTCGTCGACGAAGACGGTCTGCGTCGGCTGCAGGGCGCTCGGACCCGGCTGAATTTGCGAAATGTCCTGGATAGCGATCGGGCCGAGCTTGCCGATTGAGGCTGTGTTGTAACCGTTCTTGCGCGCAAGTTCCAGCAGCGTTTCCTCGTTGATGAAATCACCGTCGTAACTGCCATTCAGATCGCCGAGGATGAGGTCGTTCTCCAGGAACGGCGTTTGCGTGTTGGAAGCAAGGCCGAAGTTGCCTGACTCAAAAACCGGGTAGCCACTGTAGATCGTGTTGGAAAAATCGCCGGTGTCGCCGAGATAGTGGCCAGTGGCGATGGCCGACGCGTTCGCGGTCGTAAATGTTGGGAACAGCGAATGGCTGTTGACGAAGTGAACCCCGGACTGACGCACGGCCAGCAGAGTCGGCGAATCGGTCGCGTTCACGGAATCGTGGCGCATACCGTCCGCGATGAAGATGACGATGTTGCGCTTCGGCGCGGTGGCCGGCGCGGCAGGGTTGGCTTGTGCGAACAAGGCCGGTACGGTTGCGCAGGAAAGGGCGAGTGCAGCGGCAGGGAAGTGCAGGAGCTTCACGGACGAGACCTCCACGAAATGGATTGCGTCCCTTTATGCAACAGGGAGGTTACGACAGGCATGGACCCGGCGTGAATATCTCGTAAATGTGCATGAGATTGCCCGCCTGCCGGGCGGTGCCCATTGTGTTGCCCGGGCGCTTCGATCCTCCCTCTACCGCTACGAAGCCGGATTCCGAATGCAGCATTCAAGGCTAAGCCTCTGATCGTTACAGGCCATTTTCATATCGCTTTCACAAATACGAGTGCAATCTTAAACATGGTCTCAAGAGCTTCTGCTGTCCGACGGATGGGAACTTATCGCATCGGTCCTGCGGGTGTCCTGACGCTTCTGTCCACCCTTGTCGTTGTGACGCCACTGATAGCGCAAAGCGGAGACCGCTCCGATGTGCTGAGCACCAGGCAGCGCATCACTCCGCTTGCTTCTCGTGGCGCAAGCTTCACCGCGCTCAACCCGCACCTGGCCGACAACCCGGAGTACACGGTGGGGCAGGCAGAAACATCTGTCGTGAGCCCGGACGGCAAGACCCTGCTCGTCCTCACCAGCGGGTTCAATCGGATCAGCGACCCGTCGGGGCAGCAGAACAAGGCAGATTCCACGGAGTGGATCTTCGTCTTCGACATCACATCGGGGACTGCGACGCAGAAGCAGGCGATCGCGGTGCCGAACACCTACAGCGGCATAGCTTTCCATCCGAACGGGCAGGAGTTTTACGTTTCCGGCGGGGATGACGACGACGTGCACACGTACCGATTGCGCGACGGCAGCTGGAAGGAAGCGGGTTCTCCGGTCGCGCTCGGCCACCTTGCCAAGGCCGCCCCGGATAAGGACAGCAACGGAGGGCTAGGGCTGCTGGTGAAGCCGGAGGCAGCGGGCCTCGCCCTGACCAACGATGGCAAAACGATGGTCGTCGTGAACTACGAAAACGATTCGATCAGCACGTTGACAGCGGACGGTACAGGCTGGAAGCTGGACGCTGAGCTAGACCTGCGACCCGGCGTGGTGGACCCGACGACCGCGAAAGGCAGGGCCGGTGGGGAGTATCCGTTCTGGGTCTCAATCAAAGGGCGCGAGACCGCGTACGTGTCCAGCATCCGGGACCGCCGAAACCGCGCTCGACGGGGTCAATACGCCGGAACTCCAGATCGCGGACAACGACTACGCGGTAGGGCGTGTAATCGAGAAGATCGCCCACAGCCGGTTCAAGAACAGCACTCTGATCTTTGTCATTGAGGACGACTCGCAGAACGGCCCCGATCATGTGGACGCGCACCGCAGCACGGCTTTCGTCGTCGGGCCTTACGTGCGCCGCAAGTTTGTCGATTCGACCCGGTACAACACGATCGACATGATCCGCACCATGGAAGAAGTCCTGGGGACGGCGCAGTTGAATCTGAACGACGCCTCGGCGCTGCCCATGGCGACACTGTTCGACCTGGAGCAGAAAGCGTGGGATTACAAGGCAACCGCTTCGGCAGTGCTCAAATCGACCGGGCTGCCGATCGCCCCCGGCGACTTTGAACAGGCCGCTGCCGCAGCCGAGATGCGCCCCTTACAAGGGCCGGCCTGGTGGGACGCGCACACGCAGGGTATGGACTTCTCTGTAGAGGACCGCCTCGACAGCACCAGGTTTAACAGCGTGCTTTGGCGAGGCACGATGGGCGACCGGCCGTATCCAACGGACCGCGACAAACAGGACCTGCGCCGGAACCGGGAGGAGTTGCTGAAGCGCTCGCAGGCTGGTGGCGAGATGGGAAAACAAGGCGAGAACTCTTCGGCAACCGGCGCGAGTGCCTCGCGCTGAAACACTACCTTGACGCCGCGTTCATAGCTTTGCAAGAACGGCCGCGTACGATGCAACGCATGCCACACACGAGCCTTCGCCATGCCGCTGTTTCCTCCCTGCTTTGCCTGCCGTTGGCCGCGAACGCGCAGTTTGAAAACGGAAGCATCGTTGGATCAGTGCGTGACAGCTCCGGCGCGGTCGTGCCGGGCGCGACTGTCACTGCGGCAAACAGCGCCACGGGCGTAGCCGCCAACGCGGCCAGATCGTCACGCGGCAGCAGATCGTCACGCGGCAGCAGATCGTCGCGCTGCCCCTGGTCAGCCGTAACTACTCCGACCTGATCGGGCTGATCAAAGGCGTCCGGCAAAATGCCGGGGCTATTTCCAGCACGTCGAACACGGGTCTGACACGGAAAGGCTCGTTCAACGTCAACGGGCAGCGCTCGATCTTCAATAACTTCCTGCTCGACAGCATGGATAACAACGCTTACGGCGAGTCGAACCGGGGTTTTCAAACCAGATCATCCAGCCCGCGCGGGACTCCATCGCGCAGTTCCAGGTAGTGACCAACAACGAGAACGCCGAGTACGACTGCGCGTCCGGCGCTGTCATCAACGTAGCGGTCGACCAGGGCACGGATGCATTTCACGGGCGCGCGTATGAGTTCCTGCGCAACACCAGTCTGACCCGTGGCTCGGCTTCACGTGTCCGCATCCTACGTGCGGCGACATCACGGTCGAGCTGCGCGAGGCTTACTCGAACTACAGTTCGCTGCAGGTTCGTCAATATCAATACCGTCGACAATTTCACGGGAGGTGCGGTCGCACTGCCGCCAGCGACGGCGAATGGCGCTCCGGCGAGCCCGTTCGTGAGCGCAGCCCGCAGGCCGTTCCTGCGAACCCGGTCCTCGCGCAGAATACGCTGACACAAGGTGGCAGCACACTCGCCTTCAGCTTCGGCGGCGTGAGGCCGGGCAGCTACTCCGTGCGGATCGACGGAGTGGACGACGACGAGTTCAGTGGAGGGAGTCGAACCGAGCTCTCGCCCGAGGCGATCAACCACTTCCAGATCGTCAATCATGGCTTTACGTCGGAGTCCGGCGGGGCTGCCGGAGGAGCCGTGGACGTGCAAACCCGCACCGGGCTGAACCACCCTCACGGCGATGCTTTTCTCTTCGTTCAGAACGGAGCCCTGAATGCAACTCCCCATTGGGCCTGTATTCGCGCAAGCCGGATGAGAATCGCCTGCGCGCGGGTGTGGCGTTGGGATCTGCCCTTAAACCCACTCGCACGTTGCTACATCGCTGCCGAGCAGGAACTCGCGCGGGGAGAAGATACCAACGACCTGCAGCCCTCAACAGTCGCCCGCCTCAATGCCGCCGTACGGCGTGGCCCGTTGAGCGGCTTTGCCCTGTCCTCCGGAGAGATGAATATTTAGTAAACCTCGCCGCTCACCGTACGAATGTTCATCAACTGGCGATAGAAAAGAAAAAGTTTATGCCGGCGCCGAGAATGAACAGCCGGCTTTGGAGTTTTTGCAGGATGTTTGTGTCACGCTCATTTCTTCCCGCGCCTCTTCGTTTATGGCGTAACGCCGTTGCCGCGACCCTGCTCACGCTATGCACCGGCGGAGTCGCCGCGGCCCAGTTCGATACCGCGTCGGTACTCGGCTTCGTGCGCGACAACTCCGGCGCAGCGATCCCGAACAGCACCGTCTCGCTGGTGAACACGCAGACAGCGCAGCGGACCACCGTGCAGTCTGACGCGCAGGGCCAGTTCACGTTTACAAGCGTGCACGTGGGCCAGTACAAGATCGATGCGATGGCTTCCGGTTTCAGCGAGACGGTTACGGATTCGTTCTCGGTCGAGGTGAATGCGCGGCAGCGTGTGGATGTGCAGCTTAAAATCGGCAGCCAGGCTGAAACCGTGACGGTAAGCGGAGCTGCAAGCCTGCTTGAGTCGGAGAGCAGTGAAAACGGCGTCGTTATCTCGCCGACTGAAGTGCACAACCTGCCGCTGAACGGACGTGCCTACGCCGACCTGGCCACGCTGGCGCCCGGTGTGCGCCGCAACAATCTCGAGAACCAATCGGTGACGAGCCGCGACGCGTCGTATAACGTCAACGGCCAGCGTTCGGAATTCAACAATTTCCTGCTCGACGGCCTGGACAACAATGCCTATGGCACATCAAACCAGGGCTTCTCGAACCAGAACATTCCGCCTTCGCCGGATGCAATCAATGAGTTCCGCGTTGAGACAAACAACTACAGCGCCGAGTACGGCCGCGCATCCGGCGCGGTCATCAATGTGAGTATCAACAGCGGCACGAACGAGTTCCACGGGGACGCCTACGAGTACAACCGCAACACCAGCTTCAACGCTATTGGCCCGTTCACTCCGCCGCTCAACGCGATCACGGGCAAGCCGCAGAAGCCGGTGCTGATCCGCAACCAGTTCGGTGGCACTCTTGGCGGGCCGATCCGTCGCGATAAGACGTTCTTCTTTGTGGACTACGAGGGCAACCGGCAGGTGCAGGGCCAGTATTCCGCTGTGACGATCCCGAACGCGAACCAGCGGCAGGGAATCTTCCAGACGACGACCGGCACGGCGGTTCCCTTGCGAAACCCGATCACCGGCGCGAGCTATGCGAACGGCGTGGTGCCGGTCGCGGACTGGACGCCGCTGGCAAAGCTGGTCATCGCCGACCTGCCGGCGCCGAATGTGCCCAACGCCAACTCTTTTGCAAACAACTACGTTTCCGTGCCCAAAGCCAACCTGGTCGACAACAAGGGCGACGTGCGTGTGGATGAGTATCTATCGCCGCGCACGACTGCCTTCGTGCGCTACAGCGAGCACGACGGCAATATCGTGGACGCGGCAAGCATCCCTGGGCCAGCCGGCGGAGGCAGCAGCAATGGCACGATCTATATCAACAACAAACAGCTTGCCGCGGCCGTGACGCACACCTTCAGCCAGAGCTCGATTCTGGACGCGCGCATGGCGTTCGACTGGACCAAGGGCGGCAAGACGCCCTATGGCGCGGGGCAGCCAAGCCTGCTGGTTGCGGCCGGCATTACGGGCCTGCCGACGGACCCGACTGTCGTGCGCAGCCTCAACCCCCAGGCCGTAAATGGTTTTACCCAGTTCGGCTCGCAAGGCAGCAGCCCGCAGTTCCAGAACCCGTTTGTCGTGAACCCAAAGCTGAACTACACCCTGATCAAGGGTCGTAACAGCATCAAGATGGGCTGGGAGTTTCTGTCGATCAACACGGAGGTCGACGATTTCAACCCGACCTACGGACAGGATAACTACGCCGGCGGCTTCAGCGCCACGGCTGCGTCAAACGACGCGGGCGCGACTCAAGCATCGTTCCTTGCCGACTTTCTTGTCGGGGCGCGAAATCAATACCAGCTCAATAACTTTGCGGTCGTGAACTATCACCAGTATATGGATTTCTTCTATGTGCAGGATGACTTGAAGCTCTCGCCGAAGTTCACGGCCAACATCGGCCTGCGCTACGAGTTGGTGACACCGCAGTTTGTGAGCGGCAACCACCTGGCGAACTTTGACCCGGCAACCAACACGCTGGTGCAGGCGCGGAGCGGTTCAATCAGCGATCGCGCGCTGGTCAACACGCCAAAACTCGACTTTGCGCCGCGGATCGGTTTTGCCTACCAGCTTAACGACAAGACAGTGATTCGCAGCGCGTATGGGCTGAGCTTCGATCAGTTCAACCGCGAGGGCGGCGAAAACCTGCTCGCCTACAACGGTCCATACATTGTGCAATCGACGGTACAGCAGTACGCGCCGTACTCGACCGGCAGCACCAGGCAGCCGATTTGCACCAACGACAACGCCCCGACGACATGCTTCCGCCCGGAGGCGCAGGGCTTTCCGCAGAACTTTACCTCCGCGGCGAACTTCAGTACGGCGCTCGCGCAGACGCGCTACATCCCGCGCGATATTCCGACCGGCTATGTGCAGGCCTGGCACCTGGATGTACAGCGTGAGGTCGCGCCCGGAACCACGCTGAGCGTTTCGTATGTGGGCGAGCACGGCGTCAAGATCTGGGTGCTGGCCGACCTGAACCAGGCCGCGCCCTGCCCGGCAATCGGTGCTTGCGCAAGCCTGCTGGCACGCCGGCCTATTCAGGCTTTTACTGGCATTGAGGAGTCAGTGCCGTACGGCTTTCTGAGTTATAACGCGCTGCAGGCCACGCTTGAGCATCGCTATGCAAAGGGGCTGTACCTTCTGAATTCCTTTACGTACTCTCGCGCGATCGACAACGCGTCCGGGCACCTCGATACGCCGAACAACGATAATTCGCGCGTCAACTTAGCCAACCTAAACGATGAGCGCGGCGAATCGGCTTACGATCAGCCGCTTAACGACACGCTCACGCTGATCTATGACCTGCCCTATGGCCACGGACGACAGTTCGGGGCGAACGCGCCACGGCTGGCGCAGGGGCTGCTGGGCGGGTGGCAGCTTTCGGCCATCAACACGGCAACCAGCGGGCAGCCGGTTAACCTGATCTACAACGTGTCATCGACTGCGACGGTGAGCACACTGCTCAACTATCGCCCCAACGTTTCGGGCAATCCGGTTACTGCGGAAGGCGGGCGCGTCAAGACCGCGACCGCGGTGACCAACTTTCTCAACCCGAACACCGTGAGCGTACCCGCCGACCCCAGCCAGACGTACGGCAACGCGGGCCGTAACTCGCTGCGCGACTACCCCTTCTACCAGCTCGACACCGGCCTGCACAAAGGTTTCCGGCTGTGGAGCGAGTCGTCGCTGCTCGATTTCCGCCTGGAGGCATTCAATGTGCTGAACCAGGTGAACTACGGCCCGCCTGACTCGAACCGCAGCAACGGCAGCTTCGGCACCATCACACAGGCATTCCCGGCGCGGCAGTTGCAGGTGGCCGGCAAGCTGATCTTTTAGCGGCATCGATGACCTGCTTGCTTCAAAGGCCGCCGGCTTACTGCGTTCGGTCGCCTTCTGCTTTGCCGTTGCGTTTTCCAGGAGTACACCTATGAAGAAACTGATTTCCGTGAGCACCGCTTTCTTTGCCACAGTCTGTAGTGGCCACGCCTACGCGCAGTCTGCTGACGACACAGTTCGCGTGAACCAGATACAGATCATCGGCACCCACAACAGCTACCACGCGGGCCTTGCGCCGGGTGTGGCGAAGCTGCTCCAGCAAAAAAATCCGAAAGCGTTTGCCGCGCTCAACTACACGCATCCTTCGCTCACCGCGCAGCTCGACTCCGGCGTGCGCCAGGTGGAGATTGACGTGTTTGCCGATGCGCACGGGGGCTTGTACGCGCATCCCTACATGGAAAAGATGGTCGCGGCCGCGGGCCTGCCGGCTGACCCTGATCCCGATCCGCACGGCGTGATGGACTCACCAGGCTTCAAGGTCATGCACGTGCAGGACATCGACCAGCGCAGCGTGTGCGAGCCCTTTACAGCATGCCTCACCGAGGTGCGCGCCTGGTCGAAAGCTCACCCCGATCACCTGCCTGTTTTTCTGCTGATTGAAACCAAGCAGGGCAAGCTCAAGGTGGACTTCCCCACCGTCACGCCGGAGCCGTTTACGCCTGCCGTGTTTGACGCGCTTGATGCAGAGATCCGTTCTGTTTTCTCACCCGGCGAAATAATCACACCCGATGCCGTGCGTGGCAGCTATCCAACCTTGAACGCCGCCGTGCGCACAGGGCAATGGCCTACGTTGGCCTCGGCTCGCGGCAAGGTAATTTTCCTCATGGATCAGCGGCCAATGGAGCCTGTGTATACGCAAGGGCACCCGAACCTTGAGGGGCGAGTGCTGTTTACAAACGCAGTCCCCGGAGCGCCGGACGCGGCCTTTACCGAGGAGAACGACGGCGCCCCCGAGGAGATCGATGCGCTCGCACGGCAGGGCTACCTTATACGGACGCGCACCGACGCGGACACTGTGCAGGCGCGCGCAAACGATACACGCCGGCGCGAGGCGGTGATGCGCAGTGGCGCGCAGATACTCTCCACAGACTACCCGCGCGGAGAGCCCGCAGCGAGCGGGTTTGTCGTCGCGTTCCCGGGCGGCGCGCTAGCTAGGTGCAATCCCGTGCTGAAAGCAGCAGGTTGCTCCAATGAGGTATTAGAAAAAGCGCCCTGAATCAGTCAACAAGTAAGCATAGCGGCGTAGACTCACAATCGCCGTTGTCCGGATTGTGCGATCGGAGCACGGCGCGTGCACGATGACCGCGATGCGAGCAACGTCACCCTCAAAGTAGCAAACACCCAACCAGCGTAGCCCTTCCCTAATTCAGCAACGCGTCATGAGGGAACAATCAGTACGCTCGCGGATTCGAGCGATGCGGCTCCTTTCATGCAGAACCAACGCAAACTGTGTACGAACGGTGCGCAATCGAAGCTGAATCGCGAGTGCGGTGACGGCAGAAATCAGCACGAACAAAAGCGCGTAGAACCACAAGCGCAGATCGAACGCGGGCAAGACAGAAAAGCGCAGTTCCGCACCGGCATCGTTCCAGGCGCCGTCATTGTTTTCCGCAATCACGCGGAAACGGTAACTGCGTCCGGGCAGGCTCGTGTAGTACGCCGTCCGCCGCGCTCCCACATCGATCCAGTCCCGGTCGAAGCCCTCGAACTTATAGCGGCAGTGAACCTTGACGGCATGGTGTAGCTGAGCGCGGCATAGTCGAAGGTGAAGCTGCGGTGACCTGAAGGAAGCTGCAAAAGCCCAGCCGTGAGCGGCTGCTCGGTATCGTCCACCATGAAGTGTTGGACAAGCACAGAAGGCGCGACCGGATTGAGCTGCAGATGCATAGGCTTCGTCAGGGCTAGCCCCTTGCGCGTTGCGAACCAGAGATCGCCGCTTTCTGCTGCCATAAGAAGGCGCCCCTTCTCGCCCAGCCCTTGCGTCATAGCTGTGACAATGGTTCCGGGAAGGCATCCTCGCTGGAGACGCCACGCTGCACGCCGCCTTGCTCCCGCTCACC
>CAXTSA010000027.1:0-5391 GCA_964246755.1 uncultured Acidobacteriaceae bacterium | reverse complement strand
TCCGCAGCCTGCCATCACTTAGAAGCGTGAGGCCCGCGGCCGTTCCGACTCATAGCCGGCGATCGCTCCCCGGCTGCCCGCTCGTTTCGAACAGCGACCCGATTGAGTCGCTCGCCAGATCTTCCGCCTTGGTGATGGCGGTGATCTTGCCCTCATGGAGCCGCCCAAGCCCCGACCGCGTGCCCAGCCACACAGACCCATCGCGGCTTACCAGCACAGAGCGGAGAGCTCTCATGCGTGCCAGGCCGGCCCCAGCACCACCAGCACTAGCCAGAAGCCGCGTCGCCCGAACAGGCGGAGCAACCCTCTCAGGGGTCCCTGTCGCGATCCTCTCTCCCGATCTGCCACTCCTGCCGGCCAACACGGCTGAGATCTCCCCCAAGCTGAAGGCGCTGCTCACCATCGCCGGCAAGGTGCAGCGGGGGGGATAGAACGTGATGATAGAGGACGTTGCCAATCGCATGAGCCCCGAAATGGCAGGGGCAAGGTAAAGATCTTGCACCCGAACGGATGGCGGCTCATGAGAAGCTGGCCACGGGAGACGATTTGCGGCGGACCACACACCCCGGAGCACGAAAAGCGGAGGCGCCGTCATGGGCTCGCCCGCTGCTGCTGATCCTCGTCCTGCTCGCGGTCTGGCAACTGCTGGTCATGCGTCATCCCGGCGGGCTGCTCCCGGGTCCGTGGGGCGTCGGCATCGGCATCGGCGATCTCCTGCAGCACGGACTGCTTTTCAGATACGTCATCGCCTCGCTGTTTCGCGTTACCTGGGGCTACGGGCTGGCGGTGATCCTGGCCATACCGCTTGGCATGGTCATCGGCTGGTACAGCCGCGCGGAGATGGCCTTCAACCCGCTGATCCAGATCCTCCGTCCCATCTCCCCGCTTGCCTGGATTCCGATCGCCATACTCTGGTTCGGCGTGGGCGATCTCGCGGCCATCTTCCTGATCTTTCTCGGGAGCTTTTTTCCGCTGCTGCTGACCTCCATGAACGCCGTGCGCGGGGTGCCCGCGATCTACGTCAACGCCGGCCGGAACTTCGGGCTACGTCCGAGTGAACTCTTCCGTCGCGTGCTGTATCCGGCGACCCTGCCGGAGATTATCGTCGGTCTACGGATCACGCTCGGTGTCGCGTGGCTCGTGGTTGTGGCAGCGGAGATGATCTCCGTCAACTCCGGCCTCGGCTTCCTCATCGTGGACGCGCGCAACGCCGGCAATCGTTACGATCTGGTGGTCGCCGGCATGGCACTTATCGGTGTCATCGGTCTTATCTTGGACCAGGGCATTCGCACCCTGGAACGGCTCGGCTCGGCTCGCTGGAACTACTTGGGGGAGTAAGAAGCACAATGGCATCGACTGCACAACTTACCGCCCCCCGCACGGCCCTGCATGCCGCCGGCGTCGGCATGGCCTTTGAACGGAACGGCGAACTGAGCGATGTCCTGCGCGACATCGACCTCGATGTCGCGGAAGGCGAGTTCGTCTGCCTGCTCGGGCCTTCCGGCTGCGGCAAGTCCACGCTGCTGAACATCCTGGCGGGTTTTCTAATGCCTACGCGGGGGCAGGTCGAGATCGGCGGCGCGGTGGTTCGCGGTCCGGACCCAAAACGCATCTTCGTCTTTCAGGAGCGGGGCGTCTTTCCCTGGCTCACGGTGGAGGGCAACATCGCCTTCGGCCTCAGCCGTGTGTCCCGTGACGAGCGCGAGCGCCGTGTCCGGCACTACGTCGATCTGGTCGGCCTCAAGGGATTTGAAAAGTCGTATCCGTCTGAGCTCTCCGGCGGCATGAAGCAGCGCCTTGAAGTAGCACGCGCGCTCGCCGTAAACCCGGATATGCTCATGCTCGACGAGCCATTCGGCGCCCTCGATTCCATCACGCGGCTCACCATGCGCAAGGAACTCTTGCGGGTGTGGGAGGTCGAGCGCAAGACGATTCTCTTTGTCACGCATGACATCGAAGAAGCCGTGCAACTGGCCGACCGCGTGGTCGTTATGAGTGCGCGCCCGGGGACCATTCAGACGATCGTCACCGTCGACATCCCGCATCCGCGCGACATCAGTTCGCCACGGTATCTGGAGTTGCGCAACGGCATCTTCCGGCAGATTGGCATCGCGCAACAGGTATGACGATCTCTCGCACACCGGCGCGTTGGGAACGGTTCCTGTGGCCAATGCTCGCCATGCTCGCCGCTCTTGCGCTGTGGGACCTTTCCGTTCGCTGGAGCGGCACCAGGGTCTTTCCTTCTCCTCTGGAGGTGGTGCGAGGTTTTCTCGAGTTGATCCACAAACACGTCCTGTGGAACGACATCGCCGACTCGCTGCGCCGCGTTTTGATCGGTTTCGGCGGGGCTGCGCTCATCGGCGTCCCCCTTGGCCTTTTTCTCGGGTGGCATCCTGTCGCGAATCAAACGGTCAACCCCGTGCTTCAAATTCTGCGACCCATCAGCCCGCTCGCCTGGATTCCTGTGGCGATCCTGCTCCTCGGGGTAGGCGACCGCGCGGCCATCTTTCTGATCTTCCTCGGCGCCTTTTTTCCCATCCTCGTCGCCTGCATCGATGGCGTAGCCGGCGTTCCGGCGGTATTTCGCCGCGCCGGCCGCAACTTCGGCCTGTCCAACACGCAACTCCTTCGCCGCGTCGTCTTTCCCTCTGCCTTACCTAAAATTCTTGTCGGCCTCCGCCTCGCGCTCGGCATCGCGTGGCTTGTGGTCGTTGCGGCCGAGATGGTCGCGGTCGACTCCGGGCTCGGCTATCTCGTGATCGATTCCCGCAATTCGGGCAAACGCTACGACCTGGTCGTCGCGGCGATGTTGCTGATCGGCGTGATCGGACTTATCCTCGACCTCTTCTTCCGCTCACTCGAAAAGGTGCGCTCGGTTCGCTGGGGCTTCCGCCATGACGTTTAAACGCAAGATCCTTCTTTTTGCCTGCCTGTGGCTCGTCATCGTCACGGCCCTGCACGGTTATCTCAACGTGAACTGGGCGGCCGTTCTGAACGAATACAAGCCTCTGCAACAACGAAAGATCACCGTCGCCTACATACCCGTGACCTGCCAGCTTACCTGCCCGGTCACGGACTATATCTCCAAGTTCTCGAACAACGGCGAGCTCTTTCTCCCGCGCATGTTTCAGGGCTTCCCCGAGATCAAGGAAGCGCTGATCTCCGACAAGGTGCAGGCCGCCTTCATCGTGGCGCCGCTCGCGATTGCGCTGCGCGCCCAGGGTGTTCCCATCAAGGTCGTCTACCTTGGACACCGCTACGGCAGCGCCCTGGTCGTGCAGAAGAATGGCCCGGTAAAAACCTTCGCCGATCTGCGCGGCCGCACGGTCGCCATCCCGAGCCGCTTCTCCGATGAGCGCCTCATCCTGTTCCGCGCCATGAAGGTCTGGCACATGAAGCCGGGCGATATCAAGATGGTGGAAATGGCGCCTCCGGATGTTTCCGGGGCACTAGCGGCAGGAGCCATCGATGGCTTTGTGATGGGTGAGCCCTTCCCGTCGCAGGCGGAGATGGGAGGCTTCGGGCGGGTGCTTTTCCAGGCCCGGGACTACTGGCCCGACTACATGTCCTGCATCCTCGTGGTGCGGCAGGACCTGATCGACCAGCGGCCGGAGGTCGTGCAAACCCTGGTCGACGGCATCGCACGCTCCGGCCTTTGGCTCGACCAAGGCAAGCCGCACCGTGACGACGCAGCCGACTTCGTGGGCCGCTTCTACTACAACCAGAGGCCCGCGCTCCTGCGCTGGGCACTGACCAAGCCGATGGATCGCGTCGTGTACAGTCCGCTCGCTCCCCGCAAAGCCGACTTCGACATGGTGCGCGACCTGATGATCGAGACCGGCGTTCTCAAGAAGAAACTCGAATTCAGCGACTACACCGACACGCGCTTCAGCGACGGAGCGCACGACCAGACCGCCTGGAAGTACGAGCCGGGGATTGCAACAGCCAAGTGAGTTCGATAGGAGCAGAGAGGAGTCGCGGGCCGCACGAGGCACAGGGAACTTGCTATGCAGCGCCGGACCGCAGTTGGTAAGCTCAAAGCAATCCATGCTGCGAACCGAAGCGGGCAAGAGTTTCGCCTCTCGCACAGCATTCCGCGAGTTTAGGGTGCCGATGGCTCGACCGAATCGCAGCAAAGCACACAGGCCAGCGACTGCATATGCGCAGTGCGTCGCGAACTTGCCTGCTCGAACCGAAGGCAGCCGTGGCCTGGCCCGATCCCTGGCGGGACTCGGCATCGGTCTTCTCATCACGCTTTCACTTTCCGGGTGCCGCGCCAAGAACCCGGTGCCTGAGCCCGGCTCCGATGGCTATGCGAAGTTCGTCTCCTCCTTCTACGTCGGCCTTGCCGGCCTGCAGGTTGGCGATGACGTTCGTGCCGAAACGGGCCTTGCCGAAAGCACACGGCTCGCTCCCGGTGAGCCGGCTGCCTGGGTCAACTGGGGCATCCTAGCGTTGCGGCAGCGCAACTACGACGCAGCGGCAGATCGGTTCGGCCACGCTCGCACGCTTGCGCCCCGAAACGATCGCGTCGACTACCTGCTGGGACTGCTCGAAAGCGAACGCGGTAACTCCACAGCGTCGATCGCGAATCTGCAACAGGCTGTTGCCCTGAACGGCCGCAATCTACGGGCCCTGTATCAGCTCGCCTCCGAGATCGAGCGCCAGGGCGATGCGGACAGCGGCGCCCGCTTTGAAAAGCTGATGCAGCAAATTCTGGCCGTCGATCCCACGAATCTCGCGGCAGAGCTCGATCTAAGCCGTGTCGCGGCCAAACAGGGCGACCTCCCGGCACTCAGGTCCGCGGTCAACGCCATCTCCAGCCAAAGCAAACCCTGGCCACCCGAGGTCACGGAGCAACTCGCGCAATTGCAGAGCGCGGTCGCAGGCCCGCAGCCGCGGTCCGCGGCGACGCGCTCCATTTTTTTGCGAAATGTGCTGATGCGTGTCCCGGCATTTCGTAACGACCTGTCCGACCTGAAATCTGCGCCCGGAGAAGGCGCGCAGCCCATGTCGCATTTTCTTCGCGTAACGAATCCGCCCTCCCGGCCCGCGCCCGCGGATACCGCGATACGCTTCGATCTCAAAAAGGGCGACACCGGCGAGCCGTGGACCTGGGCCGGCGCGGTGCTGCTCAACGGAGATGACGCGCCTACCCCGGCCCAGGCCAACTCCAGCCACCTGCATCTGGACACGGGCGCCACGCTTCCCTTTCCCGGCGGCAACACCCCCCTGCAGCCGGAGAGTGTGCTCCCCATCGACTTCAATTACGACTTTAAAACCGACCTGGTCCTCGCGGGAGCCGGCGGCCTGCGCTTGTATCGTCAGGACAAGCCCGACAGCTTCACCGACGTCACTGCCGCCACCAAGCTCCCGGCCGCGGTGCTCAAC
>CAXTSA010000026.1:0-16662 GCA_964246755.1 uncultured Acidobacteriaceae bacterium | reverse complement strand
CCTGCCAAGAAAAGTACGTCGCACACGGAACCGGCGGCGCCGCCTGCGCAGCGGCCCAGCCTGAAGATGCTGGCCGAGTACCTGAATCTGAGTCTCTCGACCATTTCGTTTGTGCTGAACGATTCGCCGGGGCGCTCGATCCCTGAAAAGACGCGGGAACGTGTGCGCGCGGCGGCGCGCAAGTTTAATTACCAGCCCAGCATGGGGGCGCGCAAGCTGCAGGGGCAGAGTATGAAGACCGTCGGGATTCTGCTGCCGGAGCTTGGCGAGGGGTACCACTCGCAGGTGATCAGCGGAGCGGGTGAACTGCTGATGCGCGAAGGGTATTTCTACTTTACGGTGCATCACCGCCATCGGCCGGAGCTGCTGCGGGCGTACCCGGAGATACTGGAAGCGCGCGGGGTGGAGGGCATACTCGCGATCGACACGCACCTGGAGGCGCAGAGCCTGCTGCCTACCGTGCTGGTGGCGGGGCATACGGAGCTGCCCGGGGTGGCGAACGTGGTGGTCGACAGCAGGCTGGGCGCCGTGCTCGCGCTGGGGCACCTGTACGAGCTGGGCCATCGGGAGATTGTTTACATGCGCGGGCAGCCATTCAGCTCAGACACCGAGGCGCGCTGGGAGGCGACGCTCAGGGTGGCGCGGGAGCTTGGGCTCGCGGTGCGCGAGGAGCTGACGATCCGGCTGGAGCAGGATTCGCATTCGCCGGAGATCGGCTACCCGGGGATCCGTAGGATCCTTGCTGAACGCCACCGGTTCACCGCGGTGGTGTGCTTCAACGATGTCTCCGCGATGGGTGTGATTCGCGCGCTGCACGATGGCGGCTTGCGAGTGCCGGAGGATATTTCGGTGATCGGGTACGACGACATCCAGTCGGCCTGTTATCACGTGCCGAGCATGACGACGATTCGGCAGCCGCTGCAGAAGATGGGCAGCATTGCCGCGGAGGTTTTGCTGCGAAAGCTTGCGGGGGAACAGACGGAGGCGCTGCTGCGGGTGGAGCCGGAGCTTGTGGTCCGGGAGTCGACCCGGCAGGCGCGGCGGTTCGCTGGGGAACCGGGACGGTAGTCCGTCGGCGGGCGATTGGGTGAGGAGAGCCGGAGTTGCCGCGTCTGCCGGTCCGAAAGTTTGCCCTGGCGGGCGAAGGGGAGCGATGAGCGGAGCAGAAGCGCCCACCACGCCGGCCGGCAGGGACGCACGCGGTTCCCGCTCGCTTCTGTCCTCGGCGTCCGCCGTGATGCTGTCTCTCCTATTCGCGATGACGGGGGGGGGGACGGCGCTGCTTGGGGCGGCGCGGCCGTCGCTGCTGACACACTGGCAGCTCAGCGATCGAGAGGGCGGGCTGCTTTTCTTCCTGGCGTGGCTGGGGGCGGCGCTGGGCGCGTTGCTGAGTCGAGGGGACCTGTCCCGCTCGGTGGTGCGGGGTGTCGCGCTGATTGCCGTGTGCTGCTTCGCGCTGATCGACGCGGGACGAGTGACGGTGTTTCCGCTGATTTTTTTCTATGGCCTGGGCCTGGGCATCACGATGACTTCGATCAGCCGGCTGCGGTCGCAACGGGCGCATGCGAGGCGTACGCAGGAGCTGAACCGGCTGAACCTGCTGTGGGCCTGCGGCGCGCTGCTTTGCCCACTGCTGGCGGCGCGCGCGTTGTTTACCTCGAGCGCGACGTACCTGTTCGCATCCCTGGGTGCCGCGGTGCTGGTGCCCGGCCTGTGGCTGCTGGTGTTTGAGGGAAGACTGGTGGAGGCTCACCAGGCTGCAAGGCAGGGGCCGCGGCTGCCGCCGGTCCCCGCTGCGCTTTGCGGCGTGGCGTGGCTGGCGGTGGGGGTAGAGGCTTCGCTCGGCGGGTGGCTGACGACCTACGCAAAACGCGCGGACCACAGCATTGCCGGGGCGGTTACGGCGACCTCCGCGTTCTGGGCGGGGCTGCTGCTGAGCCGCGCACTGCACTCGACGCCATGGTTTGCAAACGTGGATGCGGTGGCTGCATTGCGGTTGTGGGGCACCCTGGTTGCAATGGCGCTATGCCTGCTGCTTGCGGCGCATGGGCCGGGAGCTTTGATTGCGCTGGCTTTTGTGCTTGGAGGGGGGTTGGGGCCGCTGTACCCGCTGCTGCTGGCCCTGGTGCTGCCTGGCTTCCGGGGCAACCGGGTGTTTTTCTTTGCCGGTCTGGGATCGGCGGTGCTGCCGTGGCTTACAGGAGCGGTTTCAAGCAGGGCCGGTTCGCTGCGTGCGGGCCTTGCGGTTCCCTGTGTTGCCGGGTGCCTGCTGCCGGTGCTGGTTTGGTGGGTTTTCTCGCAGCGCCCGGGTGCGGGGGGCGGCCGGTTGGCTCGTCGATTCGGTTCGTCGTAGATGCCGGTTCCGGATCGCCGGTCTCCGGACGCCGCTTTCCGGACGCCGGTTTTTGAACGCCGGTCGCGCGAAGTACATCCTAGGCAGGAAGGTATCTCGAGGGCTCGGGCCGGGACTCGGGTTACTTGCATAGGAGAACGTGACGCACCATGGTGAACCGGATACAGAACGTGAATACGGAAGAGACCCCCGCCTGCCTGATGACGATTTTTGGGGCGAGCGGCGACCTGACCAAGCGGCTGCTGCTGCCTTCGCTATACAACCTGGTCGCGGCCGGGGTACTGCCGGACACTTTTCGGCTGCTGGGTGTTGCGATGGAGGGCTGGGACGATGCGAAGTTCCGGGACCACATTGAGACGACGCTGAAGCAGTTCTGGGGCGGCGACGCGGATGCGGGCCTGGTGAGTTGGCTGACCGATCGCGCGAGTTACCAACAGGCGAATTTCGACGACCCGGCGTCGTTTGACGCGGTCAAGAGTACGGTGGAGCGGATTGAGAAGGACAGCCAGACCGGAGGGAACCGGTTGTTTTATCTCGCGGTGGCGCCGAGTTTTATCGCGACGATGGCTGGGCAGCTTTCGCGAACGGGACTGCTCGACGAGGATGGCGGATGCTGGCGCCGGCTGGTGATCGAGAAACCGTTCGGGCACGATCTGCCATCGGCGGTGGCGCTGAATGCAGACCTGCAGAAGAGCCTGCGCGAGGACCAGATTTACCGCATTGACCACTTCGCCGGAAAGGATTCGGTGCAGGACCTGGCGGTGTTCCGGTTTTCAAATGCGATTTTTGAGCCGCTGTGGAACCGGTCGCTGATTGCGAATGTGCAGATTACGGCGGCCGAGACGGTGGGCGTGGAAGGCCGGGCCGGGTACTACGAGAAGTCCGGCGCATTGCGGGATATGGTGCCGAACCACATGGCGGAGATGTTGTCGCTTGTCGCCATGGAGGCGCCGGTTTCCTTTAGCGCGGAGCATACGCGGGCCAAGCAGGTGGAGCTGCTGGAGTCGGTGCGGAAGATTGAGCCGGGCGAGGTAGCGCAGTACGCGGTGCGTGGGCAGTATGGAGCGGGCACGAGCAAGGGAACGGCTGTGCCGGGTTACCGGGAAGAGCCGGGTGTTAGTCCGGATTCGATTACCGATACTTACATGGCGATGAAGGTGGAGATTGATAACTGGCGTTGGTCTGGGGTGCCGTTCTATCTTAGAACCGGTAAGCGGTTATCGCGCGCGGTTACGGAGATCGTAGTGACATTTCGCCAGCCGCCGGCGCGCTTGTTCCCGAGCGAGGAGCAGAGAAGCCAGGAGCCGAACCAACTCTTTTTCAACCTGCAGCCCGACCCGGGTATCCGGTTGAGTTTCGGGACGAAGGCACAGGGGCTGAACACCACGGTGAGCCCGGGAAGCATGAACTTCCAGTTCCCGGAGGGGCCATTCGGCAATCACGGGAAGGGGTACGAGCGGCTGCTGCACGACGTGATGGCGGGCAACCCGACGCTGTTCCAGCGGGCGGAGTTTGTGGATGCGGGCTGGCGCATGGTGCAGCCGCTGCTGGAGGCCTGGAGCGAGCCGCCGCGGGAGGGGTTCCCCAACTATGCGGCGGGCTCGAACGGGCCCAAGGCGGCGGATGAGTTACTGGCGAGTGCGGGGCATGAGTGGCACTCGCTGGAGTAAGGATAAGTGTAAACGCTGCGAGCGAAGTGTAAGTGAGGCTACTTATGCTTTGCTTGCAGCAGGACGATGCAGACTCCATCCCAGTTCTGATGTCCGGTCCCGGCCGGGGGAGAGGTTTGGAGGGAAACGAAGCCGACGTTTCTGGGGTCGAGCTGGAAGTGGTTTTGCAGATAATCGCCGACCAGCATGGCGCGTTTGCGGGAGGAGGCAAGCTCTGCGGCGGGCGCCGCCCCGCTGCGGTACCCCTCGACGACGAGCGGTCGCTCGACGACAGAGGCTCCATTCTGCGCGAGATAGTCATCGAGCGCCGCTTTGCCGGTGAGGGAGAGATCTTCCGTACCGTCGGGATGGGATTGGAATAGGTCCGCTCCGGAGAGCCACACGCGTGTATTTGCCGGGTTGGTGAAGAGTTTGTCGGTGCGGTACTTATTTGGGGATAAGTGAGTTAGATCGTAGTAGCCGCGATTTTTGAAGAATCCCTTGAAGAAGAACTCATGCTTGAGCGCTTCCGTGTCGTCGGCCAGGTTGGAGGTTGCGGCGTTTGTGTTCGAGAGAGCTTCCCGGATGTTGGAACCGGCAGGTACCCCTTGACTGTCCGGGCGGGTGGCATCGGTGATGACTTCATGGATCTGCTGCGAGCTGGCGTTAAGCTGCGCGGCCGCGCCCTGGACGTTGTTCATGGTGTCATCCACTTTTTGCGGCAGGTTGCGGCGCCCGAGATCGGAGATCATCTGATCGGCCTGGTTTGAGGCATGCGCAAGGTCGGCCGTCGCATGGTTCGCGTTGCCTACGGTCTGCTGCACCTGCGCGGCGAACTCCTTGTTACTGAGCAGCATGCCGACCGCGCCACGGCCCTGCTTCACGCCTACGACCACGTCGTTCACGTTCGAGACAGTGGTCTTGACCTCGTCCAGGCTGCCGTCGAGCTTGCCGCTGACATTGTTGATGGTTCTGTCCGCATCCTTGACCGTATTGCTGACGTCGTTGAGCAGGCCATTGCCTTTGTCGAGCATGGCGCTGAGGTCGAGCGGCTCCTTGCTGGGCAGGGTGGAGCGACTGCCTGCTTCCGGGGCTTGCGTGCTGCCCGGTTTGATCTGGATGTAGGTGTCGCCGACGACGCCTTCGGTTTCGATCGAAGCCAGGGAGTCGGTGCGCACCAGCCCGTGCATTTTCTCGTCGAGCTGCAGCTCGAGGCGGAAGCGCGATGCCGGCGAGCTGGGGATGCCGATGTGGACTACCTGCCCGGCTTCGAGGCCGCCCACGCGTATCTTGGCTCCGTTGGCGAGGCCGCCTACATTGGCGAACTCGGTGTAGAACTCGACATGTTTGTCGAAGGCTTTGTGCCGGCTGCCGATGAGAAACAGGCCAGCCGTGAACAGGATGAGCCCGACAATGACAAACGATCCAACGACGATGTTGTTTTTCATCGTGCCTCCCCCTGTGTAGGCTGCTGTGAAGATTGGTGCGGGTCGTGGTCCGGATCCGGGTCCTGCTCGGCGATGAGCTTGCGCGCGGTTTCATTGTCGCTGTGCTCTACCTCGTCGGCCGATCCGTAGCCGACGAGTTTGCCGTCATCGAGAACGGCGAACTCATCGCCGACCCTGCGGGCGCCGTGGACGTCATGGGTCACGACGATGAGCGTCATGTGGCTCTCGGTTTTCTGTTTGAGCAGGAGCTCGTCGATCTCAGAGGCGGTGATGCGATCGAGGCCGCTGCTGGGCTCATCGGCGAGCAGGATCTTCGGTTCGAGCGCGAGCGCGCGGGCGAGGCCGGCGCGTTTGCGCATGCCGCCGGAGAGCTCGACCGGCAACTTATCCTTGTCATCCTGCAGCCCCACCTGGCCCAGGATGTCGTTGACCTTGGAGTCAATCTCGTCCTGCTTTTTGTCCGTGAGCCGGTGCATGGGCAGGGCCAGGTTTTGGTAGAGCGTCATGGAGTCGAACAGCGCGGCGTCCTGAAAAAGAAAGCCCATTTTGCGACGTACATTGGAGAGTTCCTTTCGCTTCAACCGGCTGATTTCGTCCCCCTCGACCCAGATTTTGCCTGCGTCGGGCTGCAGGAGCGCGATGATGAGCTTGAGGGTGACACTTTTGCCCATGCCGCTGCGGCCTAGGATGCAGAGAGCCTTGCCTGGCTTTACCTCAAAGGACACGTCCTGAAGAACCTTTTTGTCACCGAACGCCTTCGAGACATGCTCGAAGCGTACCGCCGCGCCGTCGTTGTCGTTGTTGTTGCTCATATTGCGCTTTCCGGGTAGAGGAAGAAGATGCACTTGATCAGGATGACGTCGGCCAGGATGATCAGCAGGGAGGAGACTACGACGCTTCTGGTAGCGGCCCGGCCCACGCCGTCGGCGCCTTCGTTCGTGTTGTAACCGAAGAACGAGGAGACGGTACCGATGATGAAGCCGAACACGGCGGTTTTGAGGGTAGGCGGGATGAAGTTGGACCACCCCAGGCCGGTGAACGCGCGTGTGATGTAGAGATGGAACGAGATGTGCGAAGAGGCGTACTCGGCGAAGAAGCCGCCGACGAGGCCGGCGAAATCGATGAAGAGCGTGAGGATGGGCAGGGAGATGACGCAGGCTACGACGCGGGGCACCACCAGCAGCTTGAAGGAGTCGACGGACAGGGTTTCGATGGCGTCGATCTGCTCGGTTGCGCGCATGTTGGCCAGGACCGCGCCGATGCCTGAGCCGACCCGGCCGGCGACCAGGAGACCGGCGACGAGCGGCCCAATTTCGACGAAGAACGCGTCGGCCTGAAAGGAGGGGATCAAGGAGGTGGCGCCGAAGGTGACCAGGGTGCTGCGCGTGTGGAGCGCCATGACGGCACCGAGCGCGAGACCTGAGGCGAGAATGAGCAGCAGCGACCGAGCCCCGACTTCGGCAAGCTGCGCGATGATCTGTTCCATTTCAAGCGGCGGCACAAAGAAGGCGAGGATGATGTCCAGGCCGAAGATGCTGACCTTGCCGACAAATTCGAGCGCATCTTTCAACCGGGTCACCTTTCCGTTTTTTATCTGTCCGTGTGTTCTGCTGCCGTGGGTTTGCCTGCAGGCGCGGGAAGTGGAGGATGGTTCTTCCGTGATATTCAACTGTGATGTCGCAGGGGGGGAGCTCGATTGAAAAAAGTAGGATGAACGGAGCAAGCCACGCGGGCGCTTGCTCCGTGGCTTGCGAGAGCGGGAGGGATTTGGATGGCCGGGGCTGGGGAGATGGCTACTGGCGCGTGAAGCCAGCGGTTCCGCGGGCGCGTGGTTTCGAGCTATCGTTTTCGGGATGGAAGGCAGAAGCCCGGCAGGCGAATGGAATCAGAAATTGGTCGGGGAGAGAGGATTTGAACCTCCGACCCCCTGGTCCCGAACCAGGTGCTCTACCAGGCTGAGCCACTCCCCGATCAGCGTCCGCGTGGGATGCGCGCTCCTGGTAGGGCGGCTGCGGAACAGCCTTGAGTGTAGCAGAGCTTTCGTGGGGGTCCAAGGTGCGGCTCAGGCGGCGGCTTTGAAGCCGTCGCAGCCGCTGACCGGGGTGACACGCAGGTGCAGGCTCTGGAGCTTGGGGTGTCCGCAGTCGGTGACCATGTCCTCGGAAGCCTGGTGGGTCGAGAGGATCTCAACCAGTTTGGGACTTCTCTCCCCATCGCCGCTGTTCTCGCCGAAGTGGGCGCAGAGTCCGCATTGTCCGTCGTTGACTGTGACCATCTCGCTTGCCCCCGGTTCTTTCCTGCTCAGACTCCCGAAGCGGGCGCGGGCGTTGCCCTACCTGCGCAAATTGCGGGCGCGGGTGCAGGCGGACCGGCGACTAGAATCGCGAGATGCCCCGGAGCTCTCGATCGGCCGCCCCGAGGCTTGGGTACTTTGGCTCGGGGGTATTCGGTTGCGAAGTGTTGGCGGGTTGGATCTGGGGCGTGCGCGAGTGCTGGACGGGGGCCTGGCTACGGAGTTGGAGCGCCGCGGCGTTTCCATTGCCGGTCCGCTGTGGTCGGCGCGAGCGCTGGCCGAGGCGCCGGTTGAGGTGCTGGGGGTGAATCGTGACTATCTTGTGGCGGGCGCCGATGTGTTGCTGACGGCCAGCTACCAGGTGTCCACGATGGGTTTTCTGGTGGAGGGGCTTAGGGGGAGCGAAGCGGAGCGCGCCGCGGGGGACGCGCTGCGCCGCTCAGTGGCGCTGGCGGTGCAGGCCCGGGAAGAGGCGGGGCGCCCGGAGGTTTTGATCGCCGCCTCGCTTGGGCCCTGGGGCGCGGCTCTGGCGAATGGGGCCGAGTTTCACGGCCGGTACGGCTTTGGGAGCGAGGCCGAACAGCATGCGGCTCTCGTGCGTTTCCACGCTGAGCGCATTGCCGTGCTTGCCGGGACGGAAGCGGACCTGCTGGCGTTTGAAACGGTGCCCTCGCTTGCGGAAGCCCGCGCGATTGCCGAAGCGCTTTTGGCCGGCCCCGACGGTGGGGAGCGACCGGGCGCCTGGATTTCCTTTACCTGCCGGGATGGGGCGCATACGGCTCATGGCGAGCCGGTACGCGGGTGCGCGGAGTGGCTCGACGCGGTGCCGCAGGTGCTGGCGATTGGGGTGAACTGCGTGGCGCCGGCGCTGGTGAGCCCGCTGCTGCGCGAGCTCGGCGCCGGTACGGGGAAGCTGCTGCTGGCCTACCCCAACTCCGGCGAGCGGTGGGATGCCGAGCGCTGCTGCTGGATCGAGGCGGCGGGTGGGAGTGATGCGCTGGATTACAGCGAGCGGGCGCGCGAGTGGTTCAGCCTGGGGGCGCGGATGGTTGGCGGTTGCTGCCGTACCGGGCCGGCCCATGTGAGAGCTGTGAGGGCCGCCGCGGACGGAGGCTGAAGCGGGGCCGCCGGCTATTGGGGAACAGGCGAGTGCGTGGTGTGGTGTGCGCCGGGGCGCGAAGGCAGCGCCGGTGTTTTCACGAAATCTTCATCGCACATGCGACAATGAGCACAGCGCCATGGCTCAATCCGAACCTCTCGACGCCCCCGAACACGCCCCAGGCAACACGCCTCAGCCCACCACGATTACCCCTGCGCTGCTGAAGCAGCACTCCGTAACGCCGGAGGAGTATGCGCGCATGGAAGCCGCGCTTGGACGCGTGCCTTCGCTGACCGAGCTGGGCATTTACAGCGTGATGTGGAGCGAGCATTGCTCTTACAAGAGCTCGCGTGTGCACCTTAAGCGGCTGCCGACGAAGAGCGACCGGGTGGTGCAGGGCCCGGGCGAGAACGCCGGGATTATCGATGTGGGCGACGGCTGGGCGTGCGCATTCAAGATCGAGTCGCACAATCATCCTTCGTACATTGAGCCGTTCCAGGGCGCGGCCACCGGCGTCGGCGGGATTCTGCGCGACATTTTCACGATGAACGCGCGGCCGCTGGCGGTGATGGATTCGCTGCGTTTCGGGCCCTTGGAAGGTGGGGAGCCTGAGATTGTTCGCAAGAACCATGCGGTGGTGGAGGGCGTGGTTGCCGGCGTGTCGCATTACGGCAACTGCTTCGGCGTCCCGAACCTTGGGGGGGAGACGCGGTTTGAGCCGTGCTACTCCGGCAACCCGCTGCTGAATGCGTTTGCGCTTGGGCTGGTGCGGCGGGATGAGATTTTTTATGCCAAGGCGACCGGCGTCGGCAACCCGGTGATTTACGTGGGCGCGAAGACGGGACGCGACGGCATCCACGGCGCGACGATGGCGAGCGAGGAGTTTACGGAAGGCTCGGAGCAGAAGCGGCCCAATGTGCAGGTGGGCGACCCGTTTATGGAGAAGCTGCTGCTTGAGGGCTGCCTGGAGGCTATGGCTACCGGCGCTGTGCGGGGAATTCAGGACATGGGCGCGGCGGGGCTCACGTGCTCGACCTGCGAGATGGGGGCGCGGGGCGGCGTCGGCGTGGAGATTGAACTGGACCGCATTCCGCAGCGCGCGACCGGGATGAACTCCTACGAGATTATGTTGTCGGAGTCGCAGGAGCGCATGCTGCTGGTGGCTGAAAAGGGGCGCGAGGACGAAGTGTTGCGCGTGTTCGCGAAGTGGGGTCTGGACGCTGTGGTCGCGGGCGAAGTGATTGAGGCGCCCAGGATGCGTGTGCGGCATGGCGGCGTGCTGGTCGCGGATATCGCGAACGAGTCGCTGACCGACGATGCGCCGCTGTATCACCGGCCTGTGGGCGAGTGGAAGGCGCCGGTGCCGGTGGACCCGCCTGAGGATGTGCTCGCGCAATTGAACGGGCCGCACGACTACCTGGCCGAGTTGAAGCAGCTGCTTGGGAGCGCGAATCTCTGCTCGAAGCGATGGGTGTTCGAGCAGTATGACTCGATGGTGCAGACCAACACGGTGCAAGGGCCTGGCGGGGAAGCCGGGGTGATGCGGATCAAGGGTACGGAGCGCGGGCTAGCGATGGCGCTCGACGGCAACGGGCGCTGGTGCTACCTGAACCCGAAGCTGGGGGCGATGCACGCGGTGGCGGAGGCCGCGCGGAAGGTGGCTTGCACGGGCGCGACGCCGGTGGCGGCGACCAACTGCCTGAACTTCGGGAATCCGGAAAAGCCGGAGATCATGCGGCAGCTTTCGGATGCGATCGACGGGATCGCCGAGGCTTGCATCGCGCTGGGGACGCCGATTACCGGCGGCAATGTTTCGCTGTACAACGAGACGCGCGGCGAGGGGATTTACCCCACGCCGGTGCTTGGCGTGGTGGGCATTCTGGAGGATGTGACGAAGGCGGTGGGAGCGGACTTCGCGCATCCCGGAGATGTGTTGCTGCTGCTCGATCCCGGTATCCCGAGGGAGAGTGTGCCGATGGTCGAGTTTGGTTCGTCGGAGTATGCGCGCGCCCTGGTTGGGCGGCTCTGGGGCCAGCCGCCCACGCTTGATTTCGAAGCAGAAGAACAGCTGCATCGCCGCCTGGCAGCTATGGCGAAGGCAGGTCTCATCCATGCGGCGCGCGACGTGGCGGACGGCGGTCTCGCGACGGCACTTGCCGAAGGCTGCTTTGCCCACGGCACCGGGGTTGACGTCTCTCTTGGATACGCCGACGAGCCGGCGATTGTGCGTCTTTTCGGCGAAAGCAGTTCGCGGGTCATCGTCGCCTGCGCGCAGGAAGAAGCTTCCCGCATCGCACAGCTTTTTTCTGGGGGCAGGCCAGCTGCGTGGCCGATCGGCACGGTAACGGAGGGTCGCTTTCGCATTCGCTTCGAAAGCCCTCGCGAGAAGCAGCTGGACAGGCGGGCCGAGCCGGAGTTTGTAACAGTGATCGATACAGATATTTCTGTTCTTCGCTCGCCGTGGGCTGAGACTCTTGAGAAAACGCTCGCGGCCATCCCGGTCGTCGCCGAGGTGATGGCATGAGCCCGCTGCTGATGGACGGCGTGCCGGGCGCTACCCCGGCGGATGTGCTTGCGCGATTTGCCGCGGTCGCCGGCACAGAGAGCGCGAGCCGCTACTCCGTACGCGAGCCGGGCGACGGCTTCCGCGACGAGTGCGGCGTGGCTGCTGTGTTCAACCATCCGGAAGCCGCGCGGCAGATTTATCTATCGCTGTATGCGTTGCAGCATCGCGGGCAGGAGTCCGCGGGCATTGCGACCGCGGACGGCAACAGCCTGTCGAATATCAAGGGCATGGGCCTGGTCGCCGAAATTTTCACCGAGGACGTGCTGAACAAGTTGCAGGGCGAGATGGCTATCGGCCACACGCGCTACTCAACGACCGGCGACTCTGCCTTGCTGAATGCGCAGCCTATCCGCGTCGATTCGACCAAGGGCCTGATCGCGATTGCGCACAACGGCAACCTGATCAACCTCGGCAATCTGCGCGCGAAGCTGGAACGCGAGGGCGCGTTTTTCCAGACCACGAGCGACTCCGAAATTATTGTGCAACTGATTGCGCACTCCGAGGAGACTACGCTGGTCGATGCGATCGCGGACTCGCTGCGGCAGGTCGACGGGGCGTTCTCGCTGGTGATGATGACGCGCGATCGCATTTTTGCGGCGCGCGATCCGCGTGGGTTCCGTCCGCTGTCGATGGGTCGCATTGCGAACGCGAACGGCCCGGACACGATCGTGTTCGCGTCGGAAACATGCGCGTTCGACCTGCTGCACGCGAAGTACGAGCGCGATGTGGCACCGGGCGAGCTGATCATGGTCTCGAAGGACGGAGTGACTTCGCGGCAGTACTCGACCGGCGTCCCGCAGTCCTCGTGCATTTTCGAGCATGTGTATTTTGCGCGGCCCGATAGCAGGATCTTCGGTCGTTGGGTGCAGGACTCGCGCGAGGCGATGGGGCGCCGGCTCGCGCGCGAGTCGCACGTGGATGCGGACCTGGTGGTCCCGGTGCCGGACTCCGGCGTGACCGCGGCAATCGGCTATGCCGAAGAGGCGAAGCTGCCGTTCCGCTTCGGGCTGATCCGTAACCACTACGTGGGCCGCACGTTTATTGAGCCGGAGCAGAAGATCCGGGATTTTGGCGTGCGATTAAAGCTCAACCCGGTGCGCAATCTGCTGGAAGGCAAGCGGATTGTCCTGATCGACGACTCGATTATTCGCGGGACGACTTCGCGCAAGATTGTGCGCATGGTGCGGTCGGCGGGGGCGAAGGAAGTGCACCTGCGCATCTCGTGCCCGCCTACGATTTCGCCCTGCTTTTACGGCGTGGACACGCCCAGCAAGAAGGACCTGATCGCGGCGAACAGCTCGATTGACGAGATACGGCGCTTTATCGGGGCCGACTCGCTTGCTTATCTCTCGCTCGACGGTCTCCGGCATTCGGTCGACGGCGACAAGGGCAAAGGATTTTGCGTGGCCTGCTATACGGGCGTTTACCCCACGGCGTGGGTCGATGTGGATGAGATTCTGCCTGCGCCCGCGCTGCGCGCGTAGTGCTGTTCCTGAAAGGCTGAGGAAGGCTTCTCGCGCGGGCCTGTCCTGTTTTGCTTCACTTGGGGAACGTTTCCGCACGGGGGCGCAACCGTCCGAGGCATTGCCGGCTTCTATGCGAGCGAGGGGGAACGACGCATGGCGAAGTACGGACCGAAAGCGCACGAATCCGTCGAGCGCGAGATGAAAGAGATGAAGGAAGGCAAGCTGCGCTCGGGGAGCGGCCAGAAGGTGACGAACCCGAAGCAGGCGATTGCGATTGGGCTGTCGGAGGCGCGTCGTGAAGGTGCAAAGATGCCGCCCGCGCCTGCGGGTTCTGCTTCGGCGAAGAAGTCGGAGACAAAGAAAGGCGCAGTGAAGAAGTCCGCGACAGCGAAAGAGGCGCCGGCGAAGAAGGCGGCTCCGGGTAAAACGGCGGCGGGTGGAACGAAGGTGTCGGCGAAGAAGGCGATTGGGGGAAAAGCCCCAGCGAAGAAGGCGGCTGCGAAGCGCGTTTCCAAATAGGCGGGCTAGCTGCTCCCCGAGGGAGATTTTGGGGTGGAGGAACCTGTTCCCGAGCCCGACGAGGCGCCGGAGCCCGAGGAAGTGCTCGGAAGCGCGGACGGTTTCTGCGCCGAGGAGGAGCCGCTGTCGCCCGAAGTTTGCCCGGAGGCTTTCGATTCCGAGGCGCCGGTTTTGTTTTCGGTCTTGCTCTCGCTTTTGCCTTCCGAGCCTTTGCTGCCACCGGCTTTGCCGTAGTCCGTCAGGTAGAAGCCGGAGCCTTTGAACTGGATGGCCGGCGCGGAGAGGAGGCGCTGGCTCGTGCTGCCGCATTTGGGGCACTCGGTCTGCTCGGGGGCGCTGAAGCTCTGGATCTTTTCAAAGACATGGCCGCACGCGGTGCAGCGATATTCGTACAACGGCACGGTTGGACCTCATGAGTTGCGGATAGGTCTATTGTATCGGAGGCTCGTGGCCGCGGGCTTCGGCGGGAAGCGCGATTACACGGGCAGCTTGATGAGCCGGACTCCATGGACGGCTTCGACGGCCCGCAGCTGTCGCAGCAGTGCAGGGGTGGCTTCCCCGTCCATCTGGATGACGGCGAGCGCGGTGCCTTGCGCGGCGCCCTGGGCACGGCCCAGCGCGAAGTTGGCGATGTTGATGCCGTGCTCGCCGAGCACGGTGCCGAGCTTGCCGATGACGCCGGGGACGTCGCTGTTGCGGACCACGAGCAGCGTCCCGCCGAGCGGCGCTTCAATGGCGATGCCTTCGAGGTGCAGCAGGCGTGCCTCGCCCGCGCGAGACAGGGCGACGCCTGCGCGTGCGGCCAGGGTGCTGCCGTCGCGTGTATGCAGAGTGATGGCGACGGTGGGTGAGCCGCCCGGGGTTTTCTCCTCGTGCACGCGCACGCCGCGCTCGCTCGCTACTTGGGCGGCGTTGATACGATTAGCGCCCTCGCTGCCGCCGAGAATGCCCGCGAGGGCCGCGTTGCGGACCATGTCGGTCTGGGAGGCGGCCAGCTCGCCCGAGTAGCCGAGTGCGACGCTTTCAAGGCCGCCGCCCTCGGCCGGCAAGAGCTGCGCGAGCGCCGCGCCGAGGCGCTCGGCTGCCTGGGCAAAGGGCGCGAGCGTGAGGTACTGCTCATGCGAAAGCGAGGGGCTGTTGACGGCGTTCTGCACCACGCCCAGCTTGAGAAAGGCGCGCACCTGCTCGGCGATCTGGATGCCGACCGCTTCCTGCGCTTCGGCGGTGGACCCGGCGATATGCGGGGTGAGCAGCACCTTGTCCATGCCGAAGAAGGGTGAATCGGTGAGCGGTTCGCGCTCGAAGACATCGAGCGCGGCGCCGGCAATCCGGCCTTCTCGAAGCGAGGCGGCAAGCGCCGGTGCGTCGATGAGCTCGCCGCGTGCGCAGTTGACGATGCGCGCGGTGGGTTTCATCCACGCGAGCGACTGGGCGTTGACGATGCCGTGCGTTTGCGGTGTGAGGCCTACGTGCAGCGACAGGTAATCGCTTGCGCGGAACAGCTCTTCGGTCGAGACGAGCTGGACCTCGTGTTCGCGCGCGACAGCCGGGGCAACGAACGGGTCGTGGCCGATCAGCGTCATGCCGAACGCGCGGGCGCGACGGGCGACCTCAAGCCCGATGCGGCCCAGGCCGAGGATGCCGAGGGTTTTGCCGCGCAGCTCCGTGCCGGAGAGCGACTTTTTCTCCCACCGGCCGCTATGGAGCGCGGCGTTGGCGCGGGGCAGCTCGCGGGCGAGCGCGAGCATGAGCCCGAGTGTGAGCTCGGCGACGGCGACGGCGTTCGCGCCGGGGGTGTTCATTACGACGATGCCGCGCCGTGTGGCGGATTCGGCATCAATGTTGTCGACGCCTACGCCGGCGCGGCCAATGACGCGCAGCCTGGGCGCGCGGGCCAGCAGGGCATCGTCGACCTGCACGGCGGAACGCACGATGAGCGCGTCTGCGTCTGTCAGTGCGGTTGGTAAGTCGGGGATCTGATCGTGGGTCAGCACCTCCCAGCCTTTTTCCTCGCGCAGAACGGCGACGGTGGCGGGTGACACTTTTTCGGCGAGAACGACTTTCATGCCTGGGCCTCGGCCGGCTTATGGGCGCAGTCGCTCAGGTCGCGTCCGCAGGGGCATGCCGAGCGGTTGATAAGCACCATTTCGCGCGTGGCATAGACCCGCTGCGCGGCTGTGAGCGCCACTCCGAGTTCCACGCCGGGCAGTTGCAGAGTTTCGATAGCGACGTGCTCGAGCGCGCCGACCAGCGCGACGGTATCCATGTAGTCGAAGAAGCCGAGGTGCGCGATGCGGAAGAGCCGGCCTTTCATTTCGCCCTGGCCGTTGGTGATGGTGGCACCGAAGCGCTGCTTCAGTTCCTTGACGAGGATGCCGGAGTCGACGCCTGGGGGCGGCAGAACGGCGGTGACGGCCGCGGCCGGCGCGAACGGGGCGAACAGCTTGAGGCCCAGCGCTTCGACCGCTGCGCGGGTCATGGCGGCGCAGGTTTCCGCGTTGTTGACGAGCGCGGCGCGGCCGGCTGCGAGGTCGCCATCGGCCTGCGCGGCGATGAAGTCAAAGGCAGCAGCGAGGCCGGCGATGAGCGACACGGCGGGCGTGTAGGCGGACTCGGCCTTGTGCGCGTTCTTGCGCTCTTTGCGCAGGTCGAAGTAGTAGCGGGGGTTGAGTGAGAACTCCATCGAGCCCCAGGCTTTTTCGCTCACGGAGAGGTAGGAGAGCCCGGGCGGGATCATGACGGCCTTCTGCGAGCCGCCGATCATGATGTCCACATCGCGGTCGACTTCAAAGTGGGTGGTGCCCAGGCCGGTGATGGCATCGACGACCAGCAGCGCATCGCTTCGTCGCGCGCGCAGCAGCTCGGCTACGGCAGGGACGCAGTGGCGCACGCCGGTCGAGGTTTCAGTGGCCTGCATGAACACGGCACGGGTTTCAATACGCAGCGCTTTGCGGACCTCCTCGATCGAAAACGTTTCGCCGTAGGGGGCCGAGACCACGTCTACGTCGCAGGAGAAGGCGCGGCCGAGCGCGGTCCAGCGCTCGCCGAACTTGCCGGCCGAGAGCACCAGGATGCGGTCGCCGGGGGAGGTGATGTTGCTCATGGCGGCTTCCATGGCGCCGGTGCCGGAGGAGGCGAGGAGCAGGACGTCGTTTTGGGTGCCGATGAAGAGCTTCAGGTCGCGGAGTACTCGCTCGAACAGCTTGCGGAACTCGGGCGTGCGGTGGTGCATGTCGGCCGCGGCCATGGCGAACTGCGCGGCGGGCAGC
>CAXTSA010000025.1:0-16813 GCA_964246755.1 uncultured Acidobacteriaceae bacterium | reverse complement strand
GAGGGGAGCGGAGCAGGGTTGGCTCAGACAGGGCAGATGTGTCGTCAACGATTTGCGTGGGCAAGCGCTTCAAGTCCGAGGGAAGTTTGATCCGCTTCCAGTTGAGATGGCATTGCACTCACAAAGCGGGTGGGTGGCTAGGTGGTCAGCATAGCAGGCCTTCAGCGGAAATTAACGTGCAATCGCGGTGGATCTCTGCCGAGAAAAGCAGAACTGTGCAGATCGGGGTTTCCGCATCGGCGCTGGTGCCCGCGGACAGAGGGTCGATGCCAAAGCAGACAGAAAACACCACTTCAGCAGTCGAGGTTCGCAACAAAGTTCTGCTGCAAGCAAGAAGCGGATGGAAACCCTGGTTCGTTGCGCGGTCACATAGTGGCTGGGATCGTCGAACTCTCGCCGAGCTAACCCTTCCCCTGAACTTTGAGAGCGCGGCGACGCACGGTCTTCGTGGCATTGCCGTAGACTCCGCGCAAGATGCGTGGATCGACCAGCCAGTGCAGAATGCCAGGCCGGCGCGTCAGGTCAATGCGCGCAATTGCACCCTTGCGCATGCGGATGGCGGCCCGGCCGGGAGCGGCACTACCATTCATGATCAGCGAGGCGAGAAACAAGGGAAGGTTCGGGTTGTGACCCACCAGCAGGACATTCTCATGCCCCTGCAGTTCATTGACAAAGGTCTGGAAGGCCGCCGTCGAGGCTTCGGGCTTGAGCGCGTCAGTGACCTTTATGCCAGTGTCGAAACCGACCTCAGTGCTGACCAGCGAGGCGGTTTGCAAGGCGCGCTTGAGCGGGCTTGAAGCGACCAGGTCGAACTGTACCTTAAGCGCATTCAGGTAGCTGCCGATGAGTAAACACTGGCCTTTACCTTCCTTGTCGAGCGGTCGTTTGACGTCAATCATCGGGTTTGCGCGGCGGGTACCGGCACTCGCGTGGCGCAGGATGTAAATATTCATGGTCGAGCGGATTCCTTACAAGCGCGGGAAAAGAGGTTCGCGCATTTACGAAATTGTAACAATCCACTCTCGCGATGAATGTTAAAAGGCTGGCCTTTCGCCGCGTTTATCCGAAGAGCTGCCATCCGGTGGCGCTTAGAAAGCCGGCGCTGGACCGCCAGGGATGCTCGGAGCAGGATAACCGGGATCGATGCCCGGAACCCCGGTTGCGGGATCGAGTGGATCGGGATCCGGATCCGGCGAGGGATTTGGATCGAAATCGGGTTCGCTGCCCGGTGCGCCCGGGTCAAGCGGGCCGGGGTCGATCCCCGGGATCGTGTCCATTCGCATGCTGCCGAGAAACGGAGTCGGTGAGGTTGAAAGAGAAAGCATGGCAGGTGGGAGCAGTGCCGGGCACTTCCGGGTTGCTTTGCGGTTAGAAGGAGACCGGGTGCTGCAACCATTTCCCCTGGTTGTTCGTACAACAGGATAGACGGCGATCAGTAGGGCCGAAGGGCCCGCGACGGCGTGTACGGATGCTCCGTGCGGTAGGATGGGTGCAGTCAGGCTATGCCTGTTTGGCGCGATGCCTCGCGCCGGCCGAAGCCTGCCGCGAACAGAAATATGGTCGGCGCGTCGTCCATTGCGCGTTGCGCTTTTTTTTGAACACTGCGCCGGCGGCAAAGTCCGGGGCGCACTCCAAGAGCCTGGGGCACGAACGACACCGATGGAACAACAACCACCCGCGTCACCGCTCTTCGCCGGCCAACAGGGCGCAACGGAACAAAAACAGGACTCTTCACCCACATCGAACAGGCCTGCCGAGCGCCCCAAGAAGCGGCGCCGCTGGATCTGGATCGTTCTGCTCACCATCTTCGCCCTGGCGTTTGTCCTGATCCTGCGGCATAAGCCGGGCGGCGGTCAGTCGGCCACCCAATCGCGCCATCGCTCGGGCGGCCCCGTTACGCTGAACGCCGCGACAGCGCACACCGGCGACATGTCGGTGAAGCTGCTGGCTATCGGCACCGTGACGCCTACCTATACGGCATCGATCACGGCGCAGGTGACGGGGAAAATACTTGCGGTGCACTACCGGGAGGGGCAGACGGTCCGCAAGGGCGACCCGCTGATCGACATTGATCCTCGCCCCTACCAGGCCACGCTCGATACGGCGCAGGGTACGCTCGCGCGCGACCAGGGGGTTCTGGAGCAGTCCCGCATGGACCTTGGGCGCTACCAGGCGGCCTGGGCGCGTAACGCGATCGCCAAGCAGCAGCTGGACGACCAGGCCAAGCTCGTGGCCCAGGACGAGGGTCTCGTGCGCTCCGACCAGGGAACCGTGGAAGCCGACCAGGTCAACCTGGACTATTGCCATATCACTTCGCCGATCAACGGACGCGTCGGTCTGCGCTTGGTCGACCCGGGCAACATTGTGCAGGCGAACAGCACGACCGCGCTGGTGGTGGTGGCCGAGGTGCAGCCGATCACCGTGGTCTTCACCATTCCGGAAGATAGCCTGCCGCCCGTGCAGGCAGCCATGCGTAGGCGAACGCTCGCGGTCACGGCGTTTGACCGGGCGCAGCAGCACGTGCTCGCCAACGGGCATCTCGCGACCACCGATAACCAGATCGACACGACCACCGGCACGCTGAAGCTGCGGGCCGTGTTCAGCAACAGCAAGCTATCGCTGTTCCCCAACCAGTTCGTCAACACCGAGCTGCTCGTCGATGTGCTGCACAACCAGGTGCTGATTCCAGCCTCGGCGATCCAACGCAACGGCACCCAGGCCTTTGTGTACCTGCTGAAAAACGGCACTGCCACGATTACAAACATCAAGATCACGGCAACCGACGCAGTAAATTCAGCCGTGACGGGAATCGCGGCCGGGGACATGGTAGCCAACAGCTCGTTTGAAAAGCTGCAGGACAAGAGCAAGGTGCGGATCGTCAAGCAGAAGCTCGCGGCCTCGGACGATTCAGAGAGCAATACTCCGTGAGTATTTCGCGCCCGTTTATTCTGCGGCCCGTGGCTACATCGCTGCTGATGGTGGCGATTCTGCTGGTCGGCATCGTGGCCTATACGCAGCTGCCGGTCTCGGCGCTGCCGCAGGTCGACTACCCTATCATCCAGGTGCTGACGTTTTATCCCGGCGCCGCGCCCGACGTGATGTCAACGACCGTAACGGCGCCGCTCGAGCGGCAGTTCGGCCAGCTGCAGGGGTTAAGCCAGATGACTTCGACCTCCGCTGGCGGCGTGTCCGTCATCGTGTTGCAGTTCACCCTCACGCTTGACATCGATGTGGCCGAGCAGGAAGTGCAGTCGGCGATCAATGCGTCGCAGAGCTTTTTGCCTTCGGACCTGCCTGTTCCGCCGACCTACTCGAAGACCAACCCGGCCGATGCTCCGGTGCTGACGATGGCGATTACGTCGAAGACCATCCCGCTGTCGCAGGTCGAGGACTTGATCGATACGCGCATGGCGCCGAAGGTTTCGCAGCTCTCGGGCGTAGGACTGGTCTCGATCTCCGGCGGGCAAAAGCCGGCGGTGCGCATTCAGGTGAACCCGACCCAGCTCGCCTCCTACGGTATGAATATGGAGGACGTGCGGACGGCTCTGACGCAGACCAGCGTGAACTCGGCCAAGGGTTCCTTCGATGGGCCCCACCAGGACTGGCAGATCGACGCGAACGACCAGCTGCAGACCGGCGGCGATTACAAGGACGTGGTGCTTGCCTATCGTAATGGCTCGCCCGTGTTTCTGCGCAACGTCGCGGACGTCGTCGATGGCGTCGAGAACGCGAACCAGGCCGCATGGATGAACACGACGCCCGCGGTCATCCTGAACGTGCAGCGGCAGCCCGGCGCGAACACCATTTCGGTCGTCAAGAGTATCAAGGCGCTGATGCCGCAGCTTGAAACGACACTGCCGGCAGGCCTGAAGATCACGACGCTCACCGATCTGACGACGAGCATCCAGGCCTCGGTCGATGATGTCGAGTTCGAGTTGATGCTGACCATCGCATTGGTCGTGCTGGTCATCTTTCTGTTTCTTCGCTCGCTGGCCGCGACGATCATCCCGAGCGTGGCAGTGCCGCTTTCGCTGGTCGGCACCTTCGGCGCGATGTATGCGCTCGGCTACTCGCTCGATAACCTTTCGCTGATGGCGCTCACGATCTCGACCGGCTTCGTGGTCGATGACGCGATCGTGATGATCGAGAACATCTCGCGCTACCTCGAGGAGGGCGATGCGCCGATGCAGGCCGCGCTCAAGGGAGCGGGGCAGATCGGCTTCACGATTCTCTCGCTTACCGTGTCGCTGATCGCGGTGCTCATCCCGCTCCTGTTCATGGGCGATGTGGTGGGGCGGCTGTTTCGCGAGTTTGCCGTGACGCTCGCGGTAACGATCATCCTTTCCGCTGTCGTATCGCTCACGCTCACGCCTATGATGTGCGCGCGCATCCTGCGGCACAACCCAAAGGCGCAGCAGGGGCGTTTGTACCGGGCATCCGAGCGCGCGTTTGAGAACATGATCGCGTTCTACGGACGTACACTGCGCTATGTTCTGCGGTTTCAGGCGGTGGCGCTGCTGGTCGCGGTCGCGACGCTGGTGCTCACAGTGTTTCTGTACATCGTCATCCCCAAGGGATTTTTTCCGGTGCAGGACACGGGCGTGATCCAGGGAATCTCGCAGGCCTCGCAAACCATTTCATTCCAGGCGATGGCAGAGAAGCAGCAGGAGGTTGCGAAGGTCATTCTCGCCGACCCGGCGGTCCAAAGTCTGAGCTCGTTTATCGGCGCCGACGGAACCAATACGACGCTGAACAGCGGGCGATTTTCGATCAACCTGAAGCCTCTGAACCAGCGTGACCTGAGCGCGTCGGACGTGATTCGCCGGCTGCAATCGAAGCTCGCGCAGGTCGACGGCATGCAGTTGTTCATGCAGCCGGTGCAGGACATCACGGTGGACGATCGCGTGACGCGCACGCAATACCAGTTCACGCTCGAAGACCCGAGCCAGACCGAGCTGAACCTGTGGACCGGGCGCTTCGTCGACAAGCTGAAGCAGCTGCCGGACCTCGAAGATGTCGCGACCGACCAGCAAACCGGTGGACTGGCAGCTACGATCAACATCGACCGTGTCACGGCCTCGCGACTGGGCATCGCGCCGACAACGGTCGACAACACGCTTTACGACGCCTTTGGCCAGCGGCAGATTTCAACCCTGTACACGCAACTGAACCAGTACCACGTAATCCTGGAGACGCAGCCGGAGTTTCAGCGGGACCCGAACAAGCTCAACGACATTTACCTGCAGGCAGGCGCGGCCACCGCGGCCGGGGCGGGTGCGACGCAGTCGTTTTCCTCCGCGAGCTCGTCCTCGGCAGGCTCGGCGGCGACGACGACCTCGGTGCTGTACACGCCCTCCTCCGGCGTATTGACGGCGCCTGTGAGCGCGACCTCGACCGGGGGTACAGGCACAACTGTCACATCGACGAGCACAAATACCAGTACGCCGGCTGCCTCGCAAAAGCAGATCCCGCTGAGCGCGTTTGCCACGATCTCGCCGACCAGCGAGGCGCTCTCGGTCGCGCATCAGGGCCAGTTCCCGGCCGTCACCGTGTCGTTCAACCTGGGGCCGGGCGCGGCGCTTGGCACCGCGATCGATGAGATCGATAAGGTCACCCAGCAGCTGCATTTTCCGGCCAGCATCCAGGCTGATTTTGAAGGCACGGCAGCCTCGTTCCGCAACTCGCTTTCGAACGAAGGGCTGCTGATCCTCGCTGCGCTCGTCGTAGTGTACATCGTGCTTGGCGTGCTGTATGAGAGCTTCATTCACCCCATCACGATTCTCTCGACGCTGCCCTCGGCCGGAGTAGGCGCGCTGCTCGCGCTGATGCTGTTTCACCAGTCGCTGTCGGTGGTCGCGATCATCGGCATCATCCTGCTGATCGGCATTGTGAAAAAGAACGGCATCATGATCGTCGACTTCGCGCTCGAAGCAGAGCGCGAGCACGGCAAGAGCTCCACCGAGGCCATCTATGAGGCGAGCCTGCTGCGGTTCCGCCCCATTATGATGACGACCATGGCGGCGCTGCTCGGCGCGCTGCCGCTTGCGTTCGGCCACGGCATCGGCTCGGAGCTGCGGCGGCCGCTCGGCATCGTCATGGTCGGAGGTTTGCTGATCTCGCAGATCCTGACGCTCTACACGACGCCGGTGATCTACATCTTCTTCGACAATCTCGCGCAGCGGTTCAAGACCAAACCGGCGCAGCGGCCCACCGGCAATGAGCCGCAGAATGCCTCGCCCGCGCCACAGGTCGCTGGCCGCGCATTAGCATCTCTCAGCCATTCATCGACCGGCCGGTCGCGACCACGCTACTGACGATCGCGATCGCGTTCGCGGGCATCATCGGGTACACCGTGCTGCCGGTGGCGCCGCTGCCGCAGGTCGACTTCCCGACGATTCAGGTGCAGGCCTCGCTGCCCGGCGCGAGCGCCGAGATTATGGCGTCTTCGATTGCGACGCCGCTCGAGCGGCAGTTCTCGCACATCGCTTCCGTCACGGAGATGACCTCGTCGAGCTCGCTCGGCTCGACCAATATCACGCTGCAGTTCGACCTGAACCGGGACATCGACGGAGCCGCGCGCGATGTAGAGGCGGCTATCAATGCGTCGCGTACCTACCTGCCCACGAACCTGCCCGGCAACCCGACCTATCGCAAGGTGAACCCGGCCGATGCGCCGATCATGATCCTCGGGCTCACCTCGACCAAGTACGACACGGCCAAGCTCTATGACATCGCGTCGACGATCATGCAGCAGCGGCTATCGCAGTTGCAGGGCGTCGGTTTGGTGGGCGTGGGCGGTGGCGCGCTGCCCTCGGTGCGGGTGGAAGCCAACCCCATGCAGCTTGAAGAGTATGGGCTCACACTCACCGATATTCAATCGACCTTGTCCGCGCAGAACACCGACGTGGCGCGCGGGCAGTTCCAGGACGGCGACCGCAAGGTCGACATCATCACCAACGGGCAGATCTCTCAGGCGCAGCAGTATCGCCCGCTGATCGTCGGCTATCACAACGGCTCCGCTGTTCGGCTACAGGACGTGGCCGATGTGGAGGACGCGACGCAGAACGTGCGCGCGGCCGGGTACCTGAACGGGACCAAGTCGGTGACGATGATTATCACCCGGCAGCCCGGCGCGAACATTATCGAAACCAACCAGCGCATCCGCGACGCGCTGCCGTCGCTGCAGGCCTCAATCCCGCAGGGCATCAACGCGACGATCGTGCTCGACCGCACCACCACGATCCGCGCATCGGTCGACAACGTGGAGTCGACGCTGCTGTTCTCGATCGCGCTGGTCATCGCGGTCGTGTTCGTATTCCTGCGCAATCCGCGCGCCACGCTGATCCCGGCCGTTGCGGTTCCGGTTTCGCTCATCGGCACCTTCGCGGTCATGTACCTTTTCGGCTACTCGCTCGACAACCTCTCGCTGATGGCGCTCACGATCGCGACCGGCTTTGTGGTGGACGACGCGATCGTAGTGATGGAGAACATCTCGCGCTTCATTGAGATGGGTTATCCGCCGCGCGAGGCGGCGCTCAAGGGCGCAAGCGAAATCGGTTACACCGTGCTCACGATCTCGATTTCGCTGATCGCGGTGTTCATTCCCATCCTGCTGATGGGCGGCATCGTGGGCCGGCTCTTCCGCGAGTTCGCCGTAACGCTCTCGACGGCGATTCTCGTCTCAATGGTAATCTCGCTCACCACCACGCCGACGATGTGCGCGTACCTGTTAAAGCGCCACCCGAAGGAAGAGCAGCACAACTGGCTGTATCGCACGAGCGAGCGCGGCTTCGACTTCGTGCTGAAGATCTATCGCGTTTCGCTCACCTGGGTCATTGAAAATCCGGGCATCACGCTCGTCGTGCTGCTGCTGACCGTCGCAATGAACGTGATGCTGTTCATCCGGGTGCCGAAGGGGTTTTTCCCGGAGCAGGATACAGGCGTGGTTTTCGGTGGCTTGCAGGGCCCCTACGATGCGTCGTTCACCGCGATGAACAAGTCGATGGAGCAGATCGTCAAGGTCATCCAGGCCGACCCCGCGGTCGCGAACATCAATGCGTACACGGGCGGCAACGGATCGACCAACGGCGGCTTCGTCTACATGGCGCTCAAGCCGCTCGGCAATGGCCCGAACGAGCGCAAGGACAGCGCGATGCAGGTCATCGCGCGGCTGCGGCCGAAATTCGACCGCATGCCGGTGGCGTCGGTGTTTCTGCAGCCGGGCCAGGACATCCGCATCGGCGGCCGGGGCGGCAACGCTCTGTACCAGTACACCATTGTCGCCGACAGCCTGCCGCTGTTGAACTACTGGTCGCCGTTGCTGCTTGAAAACATGAAGAAATTGCCCGAGCTTGCGGATGTGAACTCAAACGCGGAGAACGGCGGCCTGTCGACGTTTGTGAACTACGACCGCACCACTGCGGCGCGGCTAGGCCTTACGCCGCAGACCATCGACGCCGGACTGTACGGCGCCTTCGGCCAGTCGGAGGTTTCGCTCATCCGCACGCAGCTCAACCAGTACTATGTGGTGCTTGAGGTCGCGCCGCAGTACTGGCAGTCGCCGCAGGGTCTCAACACGCTGTACTTCCACACCGGCTCAAGCCACGGACCGGTGCCGCTCAATGCCTTCTCGAAAACCCATGTGACCACAACGTCGCTCACGCTCAATCACACCGGCCTGTTTCCATCGACGACTGTGTCGTTCAATCTCGCCCCGGGCCAGTCGTTGTCAAACGCGACGCAGGCCATCCAGGCGATGCAGGATCGCCTGGGCACCCCGGCGACGGTGCGCGGCTCGGCTTCCGGCACGCTGCAGGCTTTCCAGGCCTCGCTCAAGACCGAGCCGCTGCTGATCCTCACCGCGCTGCTCGCGGTCTATGTCGTGCTCGGTGTGCTCTATGAGAGCCTGGTGCATCCGCTCACCATCATCTCCACGCTGCCCTCGGCCAGCGTCGGCGCGCTCATCGCGCTCGAACTCACCAATACGGACCTGACGGTGATCGCGATCATCGGCATTGTGCTGTTGATCGGCATTGTAAAGAAGAACGCGATCATGATGATTGACTTCGCGCTGATGGCCGAGCGGGAACAGGGAATGTCGACCTCGGACGCGATCTTTGAGGCGTGCATGCTGCGCTTTCGGCCCATTATGATGACGACCATGGCCGCCCTGTTTGGCGCGCTACCCCTGGCTTTCGGCACGGGCACGGGTTCGGAGCTGCGCCGGCCGCTCGGCATCTCGATCGTCGGCGGCCTGCTGGTGTCGCAGTTGTTGACGCTGTACACGACGCCCGTGATCTACGTGTACCTGGACCGGATACGCATGCGGGTGCTGCGCAAAGGCAAGCCCGACACGTTCCATGGCGGCGTGCATGCGCCGGCGCAGGCGGAGCGTGCCATTTGAGGATCGATCGTATGAGCTACTTCCGTTCGCTTCCCGTACTGCTTTCTGCTGCCGCGCTTTCGCTCGCCGGTTGCAGCGTGGGGCCCAAGTATCACCCGCAGGCGGCAATCGCCCCCACGGCGACCGCGTATCCAAGCGCTACGGCACAAAACGCCGCGGGCGTGGCCGAGGATGGCAGCACCTGGAAAGCAGCCGCGCCCAGCGACGCGATGCTGCGCGGCGCTTGGTGGCAGGTCTTCGGCGACGGGGAGCTGAACGCGCTTGAAGAGCAACTCGATGTAAGCAACCAGAACCTCAAGCAGTCGTTTGAGCAGTTCATGGCGGCCCGCGCGCTGATCCGCGAGGCGCGTTCAGAGCTGTTCCCGACGGCGTCGATCGGGCCGGCATTCAACCGGACCCGTTCCTCGGGCAACCTGATCAACTCGATTCCGATCAACGGCTCCACGGGCAATGGCGGCACGGGAGGGACCGGCGGTACGGGCACAGGGACCGGCGGTTCCACTAGCGGGCAGGGAACGCTTGGAGGCCGGCAAAGCACGCTCTGGACCGCGCCGCTCGACATCAGCTGGGAGCCCGACCTGTGGGGGCGCATCCGCAACACCATTCGCGAAGATGAGTACGCCGCGCAGGTAAGCGCGGCAGATCTTGAGAACGAGCGGCTGACTGAGCAGGCGGCGCTCGCCGAAGCGTTTTTCGAGCTCCGTGGAGAAGACGCGCTGCAGGCGGTGCTCAACGGCACGGTGGCTGCGGATCGCGACTCGCTGAAGCTGACGCAAAGCCAGTACGAAACCGGGATCGCCGACCAGATCTCCGTCGTCCAGGCACAAACGACCTTGCAGAGTGCCGAGGCGCTGGCGATCGCGGTAGCGGCGCCGCGCGCGACCTACGAGCACGCGATCGCGACACTGATCGGCAAACCCGCGACAGACTTCCACATGCCTGTGCGCGGCATCACGATGGTGCCTCCGCCGTTCCCCACCGGCGTGCCGTCCCAGCTGATCGAGCGTCGACCGGATGTCGCGGCGGCCGAGCGGACCATGGCCGCAGCGAACGCGCAGATCGGCGTTGCCACGGCCGCGTATTTCCCGACGCTGACCTTGACCGCGAACGGCGGCTTCGAGAGCTCGACATTCAAGCACTGGTTCGATTGGCCGAGCCGGTTCTGGTCCGCGGGGCCTGCTTTCTCTGAGACGGTCTACGACGCGGGGCTGCGCCGATCGACCGTGCACCAGTACATCGCGACCTACAACGCGGATGTCGCGGCCTACCAGGAAACCGTGCTGACCGCGTTTCAGCAAGTGGAGGACTATCTGGCCGAGACGCGTATCTACTCGCAGCAGATCGCGAAGCAGCGGCAGGCGACGGACTCGGCGCAAACCTATGTAAACCTGGCCGTTGATCGCTATAGAACCGGGCTCGACCCGTATCTGAACGTCATCACGGCGCAGAACACCCTGCTGGGGGACCAGCAAACGCTTTACACCACGCAGATCCAGCAGATGACGGCTGCCGTGCAACTGGTGCAGGCGCTCGGCGGCGGGTGGGATGCCACGACGGACCTGCCGACGCCTAAGCAGGTGTACGCGAAGCCGACCAAGGCGGAGACGACGATCGTGCGATGAGAGTGGGATTTGTGGGAGCACCGTGCCCGTGAACAAGAAGGGCGCCCAGACAGGGCGCCCTTTGTGCGCTTCCACACGTATCGCCTACGGCAGGTAGTAGCGGATGTTGGTCTCAATGAGGTTGTCGTTTGCCTTGGGTGAGGTTCCGGTCGAACCGGACCAGAGCGCGCGCTCCAGCCAGCTATATTGGACGCCCTGGCGGAAGCGGCCCATCGGCCCCTTGTAGAAATAGTAATCGTAGCCGAGCGTGCCTTCGATGATGTCCTTGTTGGACCCGGCGCAGGTCCCGGTTGCGCCCGGCAGGAAGCCGCCTGTCTGCGGCGGATACGCATTGCCGACAGCCGTACCCGGAACACCCTGCGTACCGCAGCCCGTGTTGTTCGCCGAGTACAAGCCGTAGCCTTCGTAGCTGTTCCCGTAGCGGAACGTCCGGCGACCGGCTTCTTCAAAGCCCGCATCCGCATAGATGTCCAGCCGCGGCGTGGCATGTGCGAAAACCTCGCCGAGAGCAGCATAGTTGTGCAGGATGGCGAGCTGCCCGTTGGGGCGAACCGTCGTGTCCGGCAGCTGCGCGGATGCATAGCGGCCTACGCCGTCGCCATACAAGCCGTGCAGGGCCAATTCGAGCTTTTTCTGGTACACGTAGCCCCGGAAGCCGCCGCCCACACCGCCGCCGAAGGTCGTGTTGTTGTACGCACCCGCAGCTGCCGTGCTTGCCGTGCTGCCGAGCGCCGTACCCTGCCCGTACACGCGGTCGCGGAAGAAGCGGCCAATGCCAAACAGCTCAAAGTGGCCATATTTATTCTGGTAGGCCATCTTCGCGATCATATCCGGCGCCAGATTGGCGCTGTAGATCGCCGTTGCGTTGTAAAGGCCGCCGTTGGTGCCGACGCTGCCCAGCACGTAGTTCGTGGGGCAGCCGACGGCTGTTGTCACACCGGCGGCAGTCGTCGTGGCTGTGCTGGCGCAACTGGGGGTGAGTGTCTGCGCCTGCTCGACCGAAAGGCCGAGCCACAGCTTGTTCTTGAAGTTCTGGGTGAGGCGGAAGCCAGGCTGACGCGCCCACACGAAGCCGACGTTGTATTGCGGATCGATGGTATCGGGCAGAACCTCTGACTTGTTATCCAGCCCGGCGCGGGTCTCCGTGGCCAGGGTCCATTGCTGGCCGCCGGTCAGGGTCAGCCCGCTTTGGAGGGCGGCCTGCGCCCACAGCTGGCGCTCACGCATTACGTAACTGTTGGACTGATTATTGTTGGAGGTGATGCCGGCGCCCAGCCAGTCCAGCTCGTAATAGGCCTGCAGCGTGGCGTTCGGGATCTTGCCGATGGCGCTGATCGCGAGACGCGACTGACGGCCGCTCGCGTAAAACTCGCTGAGCCGTCCCGCATCGGAAGCGGAGAACGGGATCGACAGAAAAGGCGTGTTGATATCGGAGCCGGTCGACCGGGTGCGGTCCACCGTCGCGAACTCGATAAAGGAGTTGGTGAAGCTGAGCCCGATTCCCTTGTAGTGCACCAGGTCAGGATTGTTAATTGCCTTCTGCGTCGCGGCCTGGTCGTTCTTGACCGTGGTGGCCAATGTAGTGTGATTGGTCTGCAGATCGGCGACCGAGCTCTGGAGACCCGCAACCGCGGTCTGGTTCTGTGCATTCAGGCTCTGCTGGGCCGCCATGGTGTCCTGCGCCTGCTGCGTGGCCTGTTGCACGGCCATCTGCGACTGCTGCTGCACCTGCTGCAGCTGGGCATCGCGCGCGGAGAGCTGCTGCTGCAGGTTGTCGATCTGGCTTTTCTGAGCGGCCATGTCATTGCGCAACGCTTCAATCTCAGACTGCACCGTGGGTCGGGTGGCCTTCTTCACGCGGACGCGGTGCTTGGCCGGCGTGTTTGCCGGAGCGTTCGCTGCAGCTGCTTCGGCAACAGCCAGGTGCGCCTGGCCCGCTACGGCCGACGCCAGTACGAGACTGGCAAGCGCTTTCAAATTCACTCTCATTGAGCCTCTCAAAGTGGCAAACATCTGCCGATCGGTAAATGCGTGGGGAGTCTGGATGGACCGTTGGGCTGCTTCAGCGCAAGCACCGAGCCCAACGCCCAAACGCATTGATCGTGCCAGAGTGTTGTTACAAACCGGCAAACTTTGGAGCGAAGATTGGCATTTTCCCGCTTTTTCGATGGAAGAGGAGTCGCCTAGCGCCGCTCGGGGACGCCAGCGCTGACAAGGTTTGCGAGCAGCCGGTACGCGCCGGGTACCCCCTCCGGCAGCTGGCGGTAAAGCGCGAGCGCGGCATAGATGTACTGGCCCCGGCCCACCGTCGCAACCAGCAGACCCCCTGCTTGCGGGACCTGTCCGGGATCGGCGGTTGAGAGCAGCGGGGTCCAGTCGCGCGCCCAGCTTGCGGCAAAGCCATGCCCGCGCTCCTCCACCCAGCCATCGAAGTCCGCCGCTGTGATGTGGTTGGGCGTGGTAAGCAGCGAGCTGCCCGGCTCCAGCAGCGTGACCGGCGAGCGTTCATCAACGACCTTGGCCGGGCTGCTGCCAAGGTGCAGGGCGAACGGCGCGCCGGGGAAGTCGCCGCTCTGGTACTGCACAACCACGGTGCCGCCTGCCCGGGCGAACCGCTCGAGCGTCGCCTGCGCGTCTGCCAGCGCGGGTGAGGCGGTGTAAGTGCGCACGCCCAGCATCAGCGTGGAATACGGCCGCAGGTCACGCGTCAGCAACTCCGCCGGCGTGAGCAGGTCGACCGGCACCCCCAGTTCGCGCAGAGCCGCCGGTACCTCGTCGCCCGTTCCCATCACGTAACCGACACGCACGCCCGCGGCCATATGTACATCGATGGAACGCACAGAAAGGGATGCCGGGCGGTACAGATTGTACGGGCGAACCCCCGTGTAACCGACCGTCGTGAAGCCGGTCGAGTAAACATCGTTGCCGGAGCGCGCCATCGCCTGAACGATGCCTCCAGCCGCTCCCGCTGGAGCGACGACCGTGAACTGCTGTGCGACGCGTTCGCCGGGCGTGAGAGAGTAGCTGCCACCCGGCGGCTGCACTTGCCAGCCCGCTGGTACGCGCAGCGACAAGGTGGCTTGGGCGGCCTCGGCCTGTTCGTTGGTAACCGATGCTTCGACGGTAAGCTGCCGGGCGCCGGTGGGGAGCACGGCAACGGCCTGCGGCACCGCGACGGACAGGCCCGGCGTCACGACCAGCGGAGTGGTGAAGTCGCCGCGCCCATGCTCGCGATCGACGCCCTGCACGACCTCGGCCAGGCGAAGCGGGATGCCGTCGTAGAGGAACTCCGCGAAGCCTGAAACCGGGTAAAGCGCGAAGCTCTGCCCCGCCAGCTTGGGGTCAGCCAGGTCGTAGTACGCCTGCTCGATCGAAGGCCGGGTGAAATAAGGGGCGGTGGGCGCTGCGTTGCGAGGCACAGTGACCCGGAAAATCGCTTCGCCGACGCTTGACTGCGTGGAGTCGAGGCCCGGAGCTTCCGTCCGGCTGACCTCCCATTGCTCGCCAGCCGGCGTAGTCAATCCTGTGCGCCCGAGCGAGAGGCCGTCGCCGGCCACCGCGCTCCAGGGATTCGCGGCGCTCACGTGCAGCCGCACGTCGAAGCTCTCGCCGCCGGTCACATGCGTGCGGGATAGATCGGGGTAAAGCGACAGCCCATGCGGCTTGCCTCCGTTGATGTCGCGCGCCGGCGCCGGGGTCACGAGCGCGTCCAGATGGAGCCCGAGCGCCTCCACCAGTGCCGTGTTTAGCTGGACCAGCTTGATGCGAAGCTCGTGCTCGAGGTCGGCCTTGCTGTCGGCTGCGAGGCTGCTCGCCTGGACCGCGGTGAGCAGGGCCTGGACGGCCAGGTACGCCTCGCGCAGATCGGGCGCGATCCGCGCGGGAACAGCAGGCGTATAGCCCCAGAAAGCGTGGGTTACGGCGCGGTCGATTCGCTCGAGCCCCTGCTTCACAAACTCCGTGTTGCCGCCCGGACGGGAAGTGTGCGCAAGCACGGCCATGCCGGGCAGGGAGACGTCGATGCCCGAGAAAAAGCCGGACGCATCCGCCGGGACGGCTACCCGCGAGCCGTAGCGATGATAGGTCACCGCGTTCGGGCCGGAGAGCGGGGAGTTGCCGCCGCCGTTCTGCGACTTCTGCAAGCCCCAGCCCTCGCGAGCTATCTGCAGGTAAGACCGGCCGAGCACCGGGTCGAACTGGCCCTCCGGGATCGTGATGTCGGCTGAGGGCGGCGCGGCGGAGTGCTCGCCCGTCACGTAATTCGTAAACGACGGCGGCGCCCAGGTATCGGTCGCGTAATCATACATACCCCTGGCCGTAACCGGAGCAAATGGAGTGCGGGCAAAGACGGCAAGCGGCTTCCAGGGGCGCAGTCCGGCGGCGATCTGGTCGGGGAAGACGCCGGGGTCGCCTGCGGCATTGAAGGCTTCCTGCGTGAGTTCCCCCGCAACCTGGTGGTGGCCGTGGCCGTCGGTGATGCCCCCGAGAAACACCGAGGTGAGCACAAGGGGACGCTGCTCGCGCACCGCCCGGACCACATCGCGCAGCGCCCGGTCATGCCCCCACTGCGCAAAGGCTTCCTCTTTGGTCTTCGAAAAGCCGTAGTCGGCCTCCGTGCCCCAGAGCTGCTCTGTGCCGGAGTAGCGGTCGGCGGCCAGCAGCTCATTCGTGCGGATCAGGCCGAGGGCGTCATAGGCTTCGCTCGACATGGCGTTCTGGCCGCCTTCGCCGCGGGTGAGTGTCAGCAGCGCCGTGCGCACGCCCGCACCGCGTGACTGGTAAGCCATCATGCCGCCGTCCTCGTCATCCGGATGCGCGACGATCATCAGCAGGCTGCCCCAGGTGCGCAGCTTGTTGAGCGTTTGCGCCAGGCCGTCGGCCCCCCGGTCCTTGGGCAACGAGGTGCTGTCAACTGCGGGAGCGAGCGTGGTGGCCCAGGGAACCGCCTGCGCGATGGCGTGCGAGGCAAGCAGCAGAGGAAACGCGAGTGCGCCCGCTCGGAGCGGCAGGGAGGTGAGAAGGCGGGTTGGAGACACTTCCAAAGTGTACAATCCTCGGACAATGCAGCCGTCTGGGCCGGGGCCGATGTCCGAAGAACTCGAGCGAAAGGTGACGCTTGGGGGCGCGGTATCGCTCAACCTGATGAACATGATCGGGGTGGGCCCGTTTATCACGCTGCCGCTGGTGGCCGCGGCGCTCGGACCCGGGGCGTGGCTGGGCTGGCTGCTAGGTGCGTTGCTGGCCGCCTGCGACGGGCTGGTGTGGGCGGAGCTGGGTGCGGCGCTGCCGCGGGCCGGCGGGTCGTACGCGTTTCTGCGAGAGATGTACAAGCCCGTGGACGGGAGACGAAGGCTCGAAGCCAGCCCGGGGGAGCCGGACGCCCTCCGGCAAGCAGGACCGGCCGGGCTCGCGATCGAGGGCGAAAAGCGATGGGATGGAGGACGGTTCCTCGGCTTCCTTTACGCCTGGCAGTTGCTGTTTACCGCGCCACTTTCTGTGGCCTCAGGCGCGCTAGGCCTCGCGCAGTACGTGGCGTTTTTACTGCCGGGGCTGCGCCGAGGCTTCACGGTTGGCTCCCTCACCGTGAAAGGAACCAATTTGCTGGCCGCGGCTGTGTGTGTTCTGGTGGTTGCGCTGCTTTCGCGCGGTATTGGTTCTGTGGTGCGTACGGCCGGTGTGCTCACGGCGGGCGTACTGCTGACGCTGCTCTCAGTCATCGCGGTCGGCATCACCCATTTACAGAAGCCGCTCGTTGCGGCGCAGCTCGCGTGGCCGCATGGCCCGGGGC
>CAXTSA010000024.1:14890-16929 GCA_964246755.1 uncultured Acidobacteriaceae bacterium | reverse complement strand
GTGTTCAACTCATCCACCGTCGCGTGAATAGTGTCGACCGTCGAGTCGGAGTTCGCGCCCTTGAGCAGCAGCGCTGTGCCTTCAACCGTGTCGGCGTTGTCAACCAGAGTGCCATCGTCGTGGCGAATCGTCCGGCCGATCTGCCCCAGGCGAATCTTCGGCCCCTCATCCACGGTTGCTATGTCGCGCACGCGCGGGGCGGTGCCGGCCTGCGTTTTCAGCAGGGTGTTCGCGATGTCGGCGACCCCTGTATACAGACCTATCTCGCGAATATTGATCTGCTGCGCACCCTGCTGGATGAACGATCCGCCGGCATTCAGGTTATTGCCCGCAAGCTGCGCCTCCACCTGCCCGATCGTCAGGTTATAGGCGACCAGCTTGTTCGGATCCAAGTGCACCTGGTACTCGCGCGTCATGCCGCCGAAACTCGACACATCGACCACCCCGGGCACGGACTTGAACTGCTTTTCAAGCGTCCAGTCCTCGATCGACTTCAGCTCCATGTTGTCGTAGGCCGGGTCCGTGCTTTCCAGCGTGTACCAGTAGATCTGGCCGACCGGGCTCCAGTCCGACCCGATCTGTGGCTGCAGGCCACCCGGCAGCGTGACCTGCTGCAGCCGCTCCAGCACCTTTTCGCGGTTCCAGTCGTTGACCGAGGCGTCGTCGAAAACCATATTCAACGCCGACAGGCCGGCGAGCGAGGTCGAGCGCAGCGAGGTCATGTGCGGGATGCCGGCCATCGCGATCTCGAGCGGCACCGTCACCTGCTGCTCCACTTCCTCGGCCGCCCGCCCGGGCCACTGCGTGATCACCGTGACGTAATTGTTGGCGACGTCCGGGTAAGCTTCCACCGGCAGGTTGTGAAACGAGATGACGCCCCAGGCAAACAGCAGCGCCGCGATCACCAGCACGATGAATCGGTTGTTGAGTGCAAAGTCGACGATGCCGCGGATCATGGGATGGACCGCCGGAAGAGAGCCGTTCGGACGCGAACATACACGGGGAAGTAGCCGCGGGTCACTGCGCCGCCGTGTTCTGCAACTCGAGCGCGTTGCGTACCACTGGCTGCCCTGGCTCCAGGCCGCTCGAGCCCTCTTGCATGTTGCCCGGCAGCATCACGCCGGCGACGACGCCGACGCGCCGGAACTGCCCGCCGTTGCCCTGTGCGCCATCGCCGGCAGGCTCGTAGACCCAGTCCCGGTCATGCAGGTGCAGAATCGCGGTCGCCGGAACGCTGGCATGGGCCTCGAGAGAACGGCCGTGAAAGGTCGCGGTGGCAAACATGCCGATCCGCATGAAGAACCCCGGGTTGGGCACCTGCACTCGGACTTTCCCGGTGCGCAGGTTGGGATCGAGAATCGCCCCGATATCGCCGACCACGCCCGAAACAGGGCGGTCAGGGTAGGCGCTCAGGCGAATGTCAGCCCCCTGCCCTAGATGCACACTCCCGAGATCGTTCTCGTACACATCGCACAGCACCCACACGTGCGACAGATCGGCAATCACAAAAGCATTCGGCGAGCCGGAGACCCCATTGCCCGCGCTCGAAGCCTCGGTGACGTTCTGCTGAATGATGAAGCCAGAGGCCGGGGCCAGCACCTTGACGGTTTCGCCGGGATGGTTTTTGTCCACGCCCAGCACCCGCAATCCTTGCTCGGTCGCGCGCAGGTCGGCCAGGGCATCGTCCTCCCCGTCCTGCGCGATATCGACCTGCGCTTTCGCAATCGCGCCTTTCGAGTAGAGCAACTGGTCGCGGTCGAGCACCGTGCGCGCCAGCCGCTCGTCGTTGACGGCCTTCAGGTACTGGTTAAATGCATTGCTGACATCGGCACTCTGGACCTCGAGCACGAGCTGGCCCTGGTGCACATAGTCGCCCAGGCGCACGTGGGTCGCAACCACGCGCCCGTTCGCAAGGGAAATGACCGGGATTTCGCGCGAGACGTCGGGCGTGATCTGCCCGGTGACGTTCAGCGTTGAAGCGGCCCACGAAAAACACGCCCCGAAAGGGGGAAAAAACAAACGGCGGGCCCCGCCCCCCC
>CAXTSA010000024.1:0-14880 GCA_964246755.1 uncultured Acidobacteriaceae bacterium | reverse complement strand
GCCCGGGTCCCGTCCCGGGGGACCGCGCCCTGGTAGCCGGGGCCCGCTACGGTCGGAAAGCGATCGGGGCGGTCCAGGCGCACCAGGGAGGAGTCGCCCGCCGCCACAATGCTCTTTGCCGCCGGGGGCGCCTGGGCGCCGGGATCCCCCTTCTTCGGCCCACAGCCCGGCAACAGAAACGAGCTCGCGACGAAGGCCACGGAGAGAGCCCAGCGGCTTTTGGGGAGAAAGGGACGGCGCAGATCGAAGCTCCTTACCTGGCGGTGGTTTCTCAAGTGTAAGAGTACGCAGGGCTATGACTATGAGGGCACGGATGCAGCACGGCCGACAGTTCCGCCTCCAGCCTGAGCCCCACATTACGCGTCCGTCCGGTTTGCGACGAAACCCCTGGCCTCCAAACGAAGCGTGGGTTCAGTCTAGCGTTGCCCCCAACTTGCCTGGACTATCTTTCGGTTAAGGGTCTTAACCCCTCACAAGACTGAGCCACTCGACGCCAAAAACCCGCAAGGAAAACGTAAAAAGTCCAGAAGAAAACACGCATTCTGCTCTCCGGTCGAACATTCTGGGTGGGACGTTCCGGCAGCGGGGAAAGACCTCAGGCCCGGCACTATCTTTTGGACAAAGGCTCGCGCCGGCCGGCAGCGCGGCCGATACTGGAAGGCAAGTGCGCTTGCGCGTTCGCACTGGTTTGGAGGGGGGTGGTTCGCTCACGATGGCCGCGTCTCCAACCGAACTCGCTGCCCCGGCCTCGCTTGCGCTGACGCGGCGGCGCCTGCTTTCCGTCCTGCTTCAGGCCTCGGCGCTGGTAGGCGCGATCGCCGCGCTCGATGTGCTGGTCAGCGACGCAGTCCCGCTGGGCTGGCTCTATCTGGCGCCGGTAGCGCTGGCCGCGACCGTGTTGCCGCGTTTGCCGCTGCTGCTGCTCGCAGGCGCATGCACCGTGCTGGCCGAGTGCTTTGACGGCTACCCGTGGGACTGGCTTTCCGGCGCACCGCGCGATGTCCTGTACTTCAGCTCCTTTGCCGGAGCAGCCCTGTTTGTGCACGGTGTGGTAAGGGGCCGGCGGTCCTCCGCGCAAAACCTTCGCGCGCTCCAGGAGGAAATGGTCGCCCGCCAGGATGCCGAAGAGCAGTTGCGGGTGCTGGTCGAAAACAGCCCGGTCGCCGTGTTCACCGCCGACGCCGCCGGAACCGTCCTGCTGGCCAATGAGGCCGCCGACCGTTTGTTCGCGCTCGAGCGAGGCTCGCTGCCAGGCAAGTCCTTCGCGCCGTTTCTGCCGCCGCTGCTCGAGTTGCCGAGGCTTCGCGCCCCGGCGCCCGGCGCCCCGGTCTTCCATACGGCCATGCAGTGCCGGGGGCACCGCGCAAACGGCGAGATCTTCCAGGCCGACGTGTGGTTTTCCACCTACGGCACAGGCACCGGCCCCCGGCTCGCGGTTTTCGTCGCGGACAGCTCGGAGGACCTGCGCGATCGCGAGGAGACGAGCCTGCACCAGCTGCTGACCGGTTCGCGCATCCTGGTCGGCGCGGTCTCGCATGAGGTGCGCAACGTTTGCGCTGCCATCGCGGTCGTGCATGAAAATCTTCGTCGCTCCGGCGCGCTGGCCGCCTCCAAGGACTTTGAAGCGCTCGGCACCCTGGTGCTTGCGCTCGAGCGCATCGCCTCGGTCGAGCTGCGGGAAGCTGCCAACCAGCTCGCAGCTGTCGACCTTCACTCGCTCCTCGAAGAGGTGCAGATCGTCATCGCGCCGTCTCTGCGGGAGGACGAGATCGCGCTCGAGTGGCATGTGCCCCGCAGGCTGCCGGCCGTGTGGGCCGACCGGCAAAGCCTTCTCCAGGTGCTGCTCAACCTGGTGAAAAACAGCCGGCACGCTCTTGAGGAGTACGCGGGGACCGGGCGCGAACGCAGCATTACCTTTCGTGTGTCCCCACTGGAGGGAGCCGCCCCGCGCGTCTCGATCGCTGTCTCCGACACGGGCGGCGGCGTGCCTCACCCCGAGTTCCTGTTCAAGCCCTTCCAACAGCAGGCGCGCGCCGCGGGCCTGGGCCTGTATCTTTCCCGGGCGCTCATGCGCTCCTTCTCCGGAGATCTGCACCATCAGCCGGGGCCGCCGGGTACAGGCGCCACCTTTGTTGTGGAAATCGCGGCGGCTCCGCCCGGGGGCGCCAGATGAAGCCCATCCGCGTTCTGTTGCTCGACGATCACGTGCTTTTTCGCGAAGGCCTGTGCCGGCTGCTGGCCGAAGAGCCTGACTTGACGGTGGTCGGGCAGTGCTCATCGTGTGAGGAAGCCCTTGCCGCGCTCGTTTCCGGCGTCGAACCGGACATTGTCCTGCTGGACTTCGATCTGGGCGAAGGCAACGGTTTCGCGTTTCTTGAAAGCGCGCGCAGTGCAGGCTTCACGAGCAGGGTGCTGATGGTGACCGCCGGCATGAGCCCGGGCGACACCGTCCGGGCGCTCGAAGCGGGAGCTTCCGGCCTTTTTCTCAAGCACGCGCCGCCCACTGCACTGGTCCATGCCATCCGCACTGTCATGCGAGGGGAAGCGCTGCTCTCCACAACCGCGCTCGCCGGACTGCTCGAGGCGGCGCGTGCTGAGGAAGCCCGGCGCACTCCTCCACTTGAGCTTTCCGAGCGCGAACGCGCGGTGCTGCGCGGGGTTTTCGCGGGGCTCGCCAACAAGGAGATCGCCTCTCACCTCGGCATCTCAGAAGGTTATGTGAAGGCCGTTCTGCAGCAGCTCTTCGCAAAAACCGGCGTGCGCACACGCGCCCAGCTCGTGCGCATTGCGCTTGAGCATCACTTTGAAACAGCGAGCACGCCGGGGTGCTAAAAGCCGCAGCGTCCGAAAGATAGCACCACGCGAGGGGACGATCCCCGCGACTTGAGGGTAAAATGAGGGTTTGCTAAGGGGTACCCCGGTTGCGTCGCCCCCTCTGGACATATATGTTGCCTGCAAGGTGAAGTTGAGGATTATGCCCGAGTCGATCCAGGATCGCGTACTAAGTGTTATCGCCACGACCAAACGGGTTCCGCTCGAAAGTGTGAAACCGGATAGCACCTTTGAAGCGCTGGGTATCGACTCGCTGGACCGCCTCAACATCCTCTTCGACCTGGAAAGCGAGTTCGACATCGAGATCGACGATGAAGATGCCAAGCAGGTGAGCAGCATTCCGCAGATGGTCGAAGGCGTATCTCTCATCGTGACGGCCAAGGAAGCCGGCCTGCCGGCGCCGCATTTCCCCCGGCAGGCCGCCTCCGCTCTGCCCGAATCGAAGGCAGGCGAATAGGGTGGCTGCTCCTCACCGCGTCGTCGTGACCGGCCTCGGTGTCATAAGCGCATTAGGCCACGACGCAAACAGCTTTTGGGACGCGCTGATTGCATGCCGCAGTGGCATCGCCCCGCTCAAAAATACGCTCAACCGCATCGAAGCCGCCCCGCTCCGCTTTGAGAACGTCGCCGAGGTCCGGGACTTTAACGGGGAGGCGTACTTCGACCCGAAAGAGCTCTCCTTCATGGACCGCTTCGCGCAGTTCGCCGTGCTGCCCGCGCGCGAGGCGATCGGGCAATCCGGCATCGAGTGGACCCCCGAGCTGCGCGACCGCACCGCCGTCATCACCGGCTCCTGCATGGGCGGCCGCGGCGCCGAGGAAAACGGCTACTGGGAGCTGTTCCACAATCTCCGGACCCGGGTGCACCCGCTCACCATCCCGCTCGGCATGAGCAATGCCGGCACCAGCCACATCACCATGCGCTGGGGCCTGCAGGGTCCGGCCTACACGGTCTCAACCGCGTGCGCTTCCTCGGCCCATGCCATCGGCCAGGCATTTCACCTGGTCCGCTCGGGAGTGGCCCCGGCTGCCGTTGCCGGCGGCAGCGAGGCGCCCCTGTTTCTGGGCGGAATGAAGGCCTGGGAGGCCATGCGGGTCATCAGCCGGGACACCTGCCGGCCCTTTTCCGCTGACCGAAGCGGCCTGATCGTCGGCGAGGGCGGCGCCATCCTGGTTTTGGAGCCGCTCGAAGCCGCCCTTGCACGCGGCGCCCGTCCGCTGGCCGAAATCGTCGGCTTCGGCTCAACCGCCGACGCCGGCCACATCACCCAGCCCACCGCCAGCGGCCCGGCGCGCGCCATGCAACAGGCCCTGGCCGATGGCGGCCTCCAGCCGGAGGAGATCGGCTACATCAACGCCCACGGCACCGCGACTGAAGCCAACGACCGCACGGAGACCGAGGCGATTCGCAAGGTTTTCGGCTCGCATGCGGACCGGCTCGCCATCAGCTCGACCAAGTCCATGCACGGGCACACGCTGGGCGCCGCCGGAGCGCTTGAAGCCGTCGCAACCGTCCTGGCCCTGGGGCGAGGCATGCTACCGCCCACAGCCAACTACACCCGTCCGGACCCGGCCTGCGATCTGGACGTCATCCCGAATGCCGCCCGCAAAGGCGAGCCGGAAGCCGCACTCTCGAATTCCTTCGCCTTCGGCGGCCTCAACGCGGTGTTGGCCTTCAAGGCCTGGCGCTGATATAGCTGCGCTGTACGGCAAATCCATACGTGGGCACGCGCTCGACGTGCCAGAACTTCTTGTACGCCTCATCGCCCCGCAACATATCGATGGTTACCACACCCTCGTTCGCGGCGTGCTCCATCGCCATAGCCGTCAGGAGCGTGCCGGGACGCAATCTGGACAGCTCGGAGTCAAATCCCATCAGGTAAAAATACTGCGTCCGATTCGCACGAGATGGCGGGTCGACCAGCGAGTACAGCACCCCGAGAACCTCCTCGCCGGCTTGCAAAGCGTACAGCCGTAGCAGTCCGCTCGCCTCGAGCGCAGGCACAGCCTCCCGGTGCCAGCGAAGCACGGCCGGATCTGCGAGAACTCCCGATTCGCCCGCCTGCTGCCAACGCTCGGTATGCAACCCCACCAGCGCCTCGAATACCTCCCCGCAGGAGTTGCGGTCAGCGACGGCGAGTGCCAGCCTGCCGCGCCCGCTCGCGGCGTTGCGGTAGTACCGCACATCAGCCCGTATCTTCGCCGGCAGCTCCGCAATGGGAAGGGCGGGGCAGCGCGAACAGCTCTCGCCGCTGTACGGCGTCGCCGTTGGGGCGCCTAGCTGCTGGAGTGCCCCGTAAAGCGGCGAGTGCGGCAGCAGTTGCGTCAGGTGCCCAACGTCCCAATCGTTTTCCTGCGCCAGCAGTTCAAGTGCAGCACGCGCATGCTCGGCGGGGAAAAGAGGCGCGAACACGCCATCCAGGTAATCGGACGTGCCTGCGCCGAGCAGCAGGAGCTGGCGCTCGCCCGATTGGGGCTCCTTATAGATGTAGAGCGGGATTAGCCCGTGCATCCGTTCCTCTCGCCAGAGCGTCACGACGCGCAGATCGGGTTGGCCGAACTGGTGCCACCACGGCAACAGCCACTCTGGACGCTGGAATGGCATCGCTCGCGGGTCGGCCTGCCAGAGTTCAATCCACTGGGGTGCCAATGTTGCCAGTTCGGCTGTGGAGCGCAGCACCTGGATGGTTACCGGGGAAGACATAGAGCAGATTCTATCGAGCGATTCCTGAAATGAAAGTGGCTCGATTTTTATCGCTGGGGAGGTAGACAAAGGTCGGGCAGTGGCCGATATACCTCCTGCGAGGAAGAGTGCCGGGAGAAAACCTGCTTCCGGCAGTTTTCCAAGCTGTAGGCAGCGCAACGGGGGAGAATCTTTGATGAGTGTGGGCAGTGAGCAGCGGCGTCATCCACGTCTTCAGTGTCAAGGCGTAGCCCAGGTGCATCTTGCGGTGGACGCCGAGCCATGCTCTGCCCGCATTGTCAATCTCAGCGTGGAAGGCTGTTTAGCCATCCTGCAACAGCCGCACGACCTTGAGAAGGACGACCTTTTGGAGCTGACCTTCAGTGTCAACCAGCTCCCTTTCCGGGTCAAAGGACAGGTGAAATCGATTCGGTCGGAAACCACGGTAGGATTTCAATTTCCCGCCCTGAGTGCGCGGGTGCGAAGGCAACTGGAGGACCTGGTCGAGGAGTTGGAAGAGAATCACCTGAAAAACTGCGCCGCATACAAAAAACGAGAGCCGGTGAGCATGTCGAGGCTGCGTTAAGGCTCACAGGGGAAGCAGGACGTAATGCGCGGAACACTGTAGTTCCTCAGCGCCCGTGCAGGACTGCCCGTACAGGACGTAGACACTCCCGTCGAGTTCTAAGGAACCTCTGATTAAGTCTCGGCCTTGATAAGCAAGCCCTTTCTATTGAGTGCCGATGTTGACCCCTGACACCCTTAATCAGAGTTCCCCTAAACCTCAATCGGAGCGAAAGGAAGCCGTTGAGAGCGCGATTCCCTGTTCCAAACTGACGGTTGGAGCCCACCCAAAATGCTCCAACGCTTTCGCGGTCCCGTACTGCTGGTCGCGCCCCAGCAGGTGGACAGCATGGCGCGTAAGCAGTGGTCGCCCGGGTAGCCCTGCCTTGTGCGGCACCTCGCTCACCGTTGCAAGCGCCATGGCGGCGCCGAACGGAAGCCGCAGAAACGGCGCGGGTACCCCCAGCGCCCGGGCAAGCGCTCCCGTGTAGTCCCGCCAGGTCACGCCGTCCACACTGCTCAGGTTGTAGGCCTCACCTTGCGCGCGAGGCTCCGCTGCCGCCCGGAGCATCGCCCCGCATACATCATCCACGTAGACGAATCCGCCGGCAATTCGCCCTCCGTCCACCAGCAGCATCAGCCTCTGACGCAGAAGGGTGACAATGTCGGTTACGAACGCCTTGCCCCCAGGCCCGTATATGCTGGCCGGGCGCAGCACCGTGACCGGCAGCCCGGAAGCGGCAGCCTTCCAAACCAGCTCTTCCCCGCGCAGCTTGGTGCTGTTATAGGGCAGGTGTACGTCCCGGCGCGAAGTGCTTTCATCCCCGGCAATCTCCGGATAGCCGTATACATCCGTGGTGCTGACATGTATAAACCGCCTGAGAGCAGGCATGTGCCCGGTTGCAAGCGCCAGCACGGCGCGCACACTGGCGACATTTCCCTGCTCATACTGCCGCGCCGGCGCCCAGTCGGTCGAACAGCCGGCACAATGAAAAACGTGCGTCAGCGTGCCGAGCGCGGCGAGCAGCCCGGGAGCGGGCGCGTCCTCAAACTCAGCCCGAAGCACTCTCATGCCCGGTTTTTCAGGGAGCCTCGAGGAAGGCCGCGCCAGCACCGAAACCTCTGCGCCCCCGTCGACGAGCATCTCGACAAGCCGGCCACCCAGAAAACCACTGGCGCCTGTAACCAGCGCGCGCATCGTACCCGTTTGCACTGCGGGCCCCAGCTCGCGCGGCTCTCCGGGAGGCTGTTCCGACAACTACGCGTCCCGCAGAGTCGCGAAGACGTCGAGCGCGAACTGCAGCTGCGCTTCCGTGTGTGCCGCGGTAACACACAACCGCAGGCGCGACGACCCCTGCGCTACCGCCGGGAACATCACCGGAGAAGTAAGCACGCCGCGGTTGCGCAGCTCTCGCGCGAATAAGGCGGTGCGTGTGTCGTCATACAGCATCAAGGGGATGACCGCGGTCTGCGACAGCCCGGTATCGAAGCCGAGGCTCTGCAGACCGTCGCGTAGGAACGCGGCGTTCCACCGAATCCGGTCGACCCGCTCCGGCTCCTCCTCGACAATCCGAATCGCCGCGCGTACGGCAGCGGCGGAAGGAGCCGGCATCGCGCCCGAAAAGATAAACGGGGCCGAGGCATGCTGGAGGAAAATCATCAGCTCGCGCGAGCCCGCCACAAAGCCGCCGCCCGACGGGATCGCCTTTGCGAGCGAGCCGGTCCAGATATCGACATCGTTTGTGTCAAGCCCGAAGTGCTCGTCAGTTCCCCGGCCGCCTGCGCCCAGAACGCCGGTGGCATGCGACTCGTCCATCAGCAGGTAGCAGCCGAACTCCTTCTTAATGGCAACAAGCTCGGGCAGGCAGCAGATGTCGCCGTCCATCGAGAAAACACCGTCGGAGATGATGAGCGTCCGGTTGGCCTGCGGGCCGTTCCTGATCTCGTTCCGCAACGAGTCCGGATCGTTGTGCTGAAAGCGCTGCACCTGCACTCCGGCTAGGCGGCAGGCATCCATCAGGCTGCGATGGGAAAAGGTGTCCGCGATGACGCGGTCTGCAGGGCCGAAAAGAGACGAGATCACGGCCAGATTTGCAACATAGCCTGAGGTGAAGGTGAGCGCGGCTTCGGTTCCCTTGAAGCGGGCGAGCGCCGCCTCTGTTTCGCGGTGCAACTCGAGCGTGCCGGTCAGCAGGCGCACACCGCCGGTACCGGTACCGTAGCGCCGGACCGCTTCGATCGCGGCAGCATCGATACGCGGATCGCCGATCAGCCCGAGATAGTCATAGCTCGAGAGCATGAGCATTTCATGCCCATCGGTCTCGACGCAAGGACCGGCTTTCCTGGTTAAGGGCGCCTGAAATGGATAGGCATCCACCGAGCAGGCCAGCGCCGCCGACTCAAACAGGCGGCGCGCCCGCGCGTCGAGCAAGTCCTGTTTCTTAAAACTCCAGGTGCGCCCTTCGCTAAAGTAGCCATCAAAAATTTCGCCCGACGAGGAGCGGAAATGCTTTCGAGTTGCGGTGCGGTCGGCCATCGCCGGAGCCGCTTCGGTAAGTGGTTTCATCGGGAAACTCGAGTTGGAGCAGGATTACGGGTGAGTCTAGCGGATGGAGCGCGGGAATGGAAGCGGCGGCAGGCCCGAAACAATGGCCACGCATACCGCTCAGCCGTCGCAAAGCTGCTTCGAAGCTCACCCGGGAAAGCTGTTTCGCCGGATCAAAAAGGGCAAACAATCTCATCTTGAATGTGCCGACGGGCATGCACGCGCCTTCACCTGGGAAATGGCCTCATGGCTTTTGGCCCCAGCCAACGCTGCCGGTTGCGGGGTACACATGCTGCCAAAACAGAGTTGCTCGACTCCTCTGCGATGGACGCGTAGGGGGCCAATGGTGGGCTGCTCCGTCGTCTCGTCCGAGCAAGCGGAGCAGATGAGCAGCTGCACCGGCTTGGCCGAGTAGGCATCCCCCGCGCCCTTGCCGATGGCTTGTATCTCCAAACCAAGTTGCCTGCTGCCGGCCCAGGGAAACGTGAGTTGCGTGTCGCCCGCGCGCAGCGTCTGGCCGATCGCAAACGGAGTGAGCAAGCAAGCTGCACAGACTGTGCCTAATACGTCTCTCGATAGAGGTCTCATCCAAGCCTCCAATCGCGCCCCGCCGAACACCTCGGCCGTGTGCGCGCTGAGATGGCGGGTTTCCTGTAGCAGCGGAACCCTCAAGCCGCGAATCCTCGGCTGTCATCCTCGACGCGCTCGATGCCTCGCCATTTCCGGCGTATGCGGCGCTCTGCTCGTTGTGCCGGCCGGGCTCTCCTTCGGATCCGAGCAACTGCCTGTGGCATGCTCCTGGAGCACAACTCGCTTTGACACCCATCGGCTGCCTTGCTAGTGTTGAGGTTGTGTCCTGTTCGGCCGAACTGCGTCCCCGTCGTCCAGTGGCCTAGGACACCGCCCTTTCACGGCGGTAACACGGGTTCGAATCCCGTCGGGGACGCCAAATCGTTTCAAGCACTTACGAGGTTTGGCGTTCTATCTCCGGGTACACTTTCGGGTACACACTTGTTCCCGTTTTTCGGCAAAATCATGGCCATCAGCTTACTCTGCGCCTCACGCTTTGCAGGCGTCACCGCTTGCGTGTAGACGTCGAGAGTTATTCTCGTCGACGCATGGCGCAAAAGTTCCTGAACGGTTTTCACGTCTTCCCCATTCGCCTTGAGCAAGGTGGAAAAGGTATGCCGGAAGTTGTGCCAGGAAAGTTTCTTGGTGATCCCGGCCCGAAGCGCTGCAGGCTGAATGTGGTAACGCATCACCGATGACAGGCGGAGAGGGTGTTGTCCAGAGATTCTGCCGGCTCGATTGCTCGTGCTGGCGAAAATCCAGTCCTCTGGGCGAATGTGGGGCGCGTGCCTTCGCCATTCCAAGAGATCTTGCGCCAAGTAGATATCGATCGGCACAGGCTTTTTGGAAGCCTCCGTCTTGCACTTGCCCACGACCAGGTCCACGACCGAGCGCTCGACCCGTAACAGAAGGTTCTCAAACTCCAGATCACCCCACTGTAAACCGGTCAGCTCTCCCCGACGCAGTCCTGTCACCATGTCAAGCAAAACAAGTACTCTCTCCCGCAGTGCAAGCTGCCCGAGCAAAGCCCTCATTTCCTCAATCTCAAGTATTTCTGGAATCCGCTCACGCTTGCTGCTCTGCCGAACGCCGGAACCCCGGGCTGGCCCCGTGATAGGGTTCCGATCCGTAAACTCCCACCGTATGGCGTGATTGAAGAGAGCACTCATCAGGTTGCGCATTCTCGCCTTCGTAGCATTGGCGCGTTTGATCTGACGCAGCCACTGCTCGACCGCGATTGTTTTCACATCGGATAGCCGGTATTCACCCCAACGGGGCGTAATCCAGCAGTTCAGGCAGTGCTGATAGCGATCACGGGTTGAGTAGGCCTTGCCCTCATCTCCGTTGTCGATCAGCTCTGTTTCCCGGTAATGCTGAATCAGCATGTTCATCGTGATTGCCTTGGGGCTGCCCGGCCCGTCTGCATTGATGGTTAATCGGAATCCGGCTACCGTCTTTTCGGCGGCGGCCTTCGATGGATACCGCTCCACCGGACCGATTTGCCTCTTGCGGGCCACGCGCCTTCCATCCGGCAGCGTTTCCCGCCATCTGAAAATCCATACTGGCTCCCCGCTTCCATTCATGGACAGGGAGATACAGCCTTTCTGGTTCCGCGCCTTTCTCACGGCGCCTCCTTTCGGTGAGGCGCGGATCGCACTGGTACTTCGACTGTAACTCTGAAGTAGCATCGAGGCCAGTTTGCATTCATGCGTGACGTGCGCGCAGCCAAGTGTCGAGTTCCGATTTGAGAAAACGCCAACGCTTCCGTTGATTTCCTTCGCCTATAGGGTGGGCAGGGACGATCCCCTTCTTCGCCAGGCGCGCCAACGTCTTCGGGTGCATGCCTACAAACTGAGCAGCCACGACTGCATCGACGTACTGTTCAAGCGACCATGACGCGGCATTCGAAAGGGAGTGTGTGCGCATCGGGGTGGATTGGGAATCCTTTCTTCGAACCACCGTAGGCGAGATTGACACCGCTTTCGGGGAGGATATGTCCCCGTGCGGTCGAATTTGTCCCGGTAACGTGCGAGCCGCTTTCGACACCGGAGCCCGCAAGCCGGTGCTCGGATCAGGTCCGGGTCTGAGGACGCCTGCGCGCTAGCGGTCCGCTTTGTCCTGCGTGCTCTCCCGGGCACCGCGAGAGAAAGCCAGGCCGCGCCCCATCGGGTGCCCCGATTCTGCGGCGGGAAGCTTCTGCTTCGCGGCGGCGAGCGCCGCGCCCTTGCGGGTTTCGGCTCCCCCTAAAGGTGCCCCCGAAAAAGCAGCTCCCCGCCTACGGGAGCGGCCTTCTCTCGCGCCCTCCGGGGGGGTGCCCCGAGAGACCACTCCGGGAGCACAAAGGAGATCCGCACCATGCAGGCACAGACCCCAACCCAGCCGCTTTCCGCGAACCGCATCCTTCACGGCGACTGCATCGAGCAGATGCGCGCGATGCCGGCAAACAGCGTCGATTTTATCCTTACCGATCCGCCCTACCTGGTGAACTACCGCGACCGGGCAGGGCGCTCGATCCCGAACGACGTCGATGCCGGATGGCTTACGCCGGCGATGGGCGAAGCGTATCGCGTGCTGAAGCAGAACCGGGTAGCCGTGATGTTTTACGGCTGGAACCGGGTGGATGCCTTTTTCGCAGCCTGGCGGGAAGCGGGCTTCACGCCGGTGGGGCACCTGGTGTTCCGCAAGAGCTACAGCTCGAAGAGCAGGTTTCTGAGCTACCGGCACGAGCAGGCTTACCTGCTGGCCAAGGGCAGACCGCCGCTGCCGGGCGCGCCGCTTGAGGATGTGCTCGACATGCCGTACAGCGGCAACAAGCTCCATCCGACGCAGAAGCCGGTCGTGGCGCTCGCGAAGCTGATTCGCAGCTTTTCGCTGCCAGGGGAGTTGGTGCTGGACCCCTTCGCGGGCAGCGGCAGCAGCTGCGCGGCGGCGCTGCTCACCGGACGCAAATACCTGGGCATCGAGCTCGACCCTGGATATCACGAAGCAGCTGCCGAGAGGATGCTTCGAGTGCAGGAGAGGATCGCCCAGCGGCGATCCTCCCGCTCGCTCCTTCCCACGTGGCGATGAGTGTGCACGCGCGTCCGCCGCGCCTCAAGGCGAACTCGCCTACCAAGAAAATGGACATACTGCCTTGACCCACGGCGGCCGCGCGAGAGCTGTGCCGTCCATCGTGGGAATGAGCTCATCCGCGCACATTGCGCGGGTGTTGGACGGAGGGCACTTGCCACCCAATCGCTCCCTCCTTAACACCGGACACGGAATGCGACAGGGAAAATCTCGCCCGCACGGGGCGATTCTTTCCCCCAGCCGTGCGCGCTTCCGGCCTACCTTCGCTCCAGACGTTGCCGCGGACGCACCTTTTCCGCCGCGCGAACGAAAGGAGCTCATGGAAACACTTACCCCATTCATTCGCTCTCCCCTTGCCGTACGTCGCCAGCGCTGGCGAAGACGGCTCGCCACGGCTCTGCCTCTCCTAGCCGCGCTGCCCGCTTATGCCCAGGCCGGGGGTGGCGGCGGCGACCCTTGGGAGAACGCGGTCAACGTGCTCAAAACCGCCTTCACGGGAACGATTGCGACCGGGCTGAGCCTGGTTGCAATTGTGGTCGGAGGCCTCGCGTTCGCCTACGGCGAGGGCCAGTCGAAAAAGACCGTTGCCGGCATTGTTTTCGGCGTGGGCATGGCGATTGGCGCGGTCAATTTCATGGCCTGGCTCTTTCCAGGTTAGAGAGGAGGTGATCCATGTCTAAGCCGGCGGACCGGCGTGCGAGTCCGGTGTTCAAGACCATGAACCGTCCGCTGACTGTTCTCGGGGCGGAGCGGCGCTTGTTTTTCGTCGCTCTCGTCTCCGGGGGCGCGATCTTCTCCCTGCTTCACTCGTTGCTTGGCGGCGTGGGCTTGTTCGCCGCGGGCGTGGCACTTGCCCGCATCGCGACCCGGCGTGACGTCGAGATCCTGCGGGTGCTGTTCAACTCGGGCCGGTTCCGCAGGCGGTACGACCCGGCGAAGGCCGGAGACACAGAAGTACAGATTCGGAGACGCGATGTTCAAGGTTGAGGAGATTACGAGGGATTGGAAGGAAGCCGGCTCGTTTGCCGAGCAGGTAAACCTTCACGGCTTCTGGGACGAGCACTGCTTTCTGACTAAGTCAGGCGATCTGGGCACGGCGCTGCGGACCGGCGGGATCGACTACGAGAGCCTGGACCATGCGGGCCGGGATTATGCCGTCAAACGGTTCGAGGCGGCGCTGCGCTCGCTTGGCGACCGATGCCGGCTGTACCAGATTTTGATCAAGCGCAACCGGCCTACAATCCCATCTGCCGAGTATGAGAGTCCGCTGGTCCGGGCCGCTGTGGGGCAGCGCGCCGCGTTTCTTGCCGGGAAGGCTGACCGGCTATACACGATCGAGATCTTCTGGGTCGTGATGATTGACGGCAGCTATCGCAAAGCCGGGCTGCTGCATGCGCTCGCGCAGTTGCCGAAGCGGCCGCGCCGCGCTTTCCGCGAGCTGCGCGCCCTGTTTTCAGGTGACAAGAGCCGCCCCCGCGTCCGCGAGCGGCTCGGGCGTGGCCCGCGGCGCGTGCGGGAGCAGGGGGAAAGCCAGGGCGGGGCAATGAGCGATCTTACCGAGGTTGAGCTGCTCGGGGCGGACTCGACGTTCCGGCTCCTGCGCAGCCTCCTCAACACGCAGCATGCGAAGATCGATGCCGCGTCGCTCACCAGCGCGTCGCGCCTCGACGCCCAGGTTTGCGGCTCGGAGCTGGAAGCGCACCGCGGCTATCTGCGGCTCGACGAGGACTACCTCCGCGTTCTCACGCTCAAGGAGCTGCCTGCCGAAACGCGGCCCTTGCTCTTGCAGGGCCTGCTCGACGTTCCAGCCAACTTCCACGCCGTCCTTGAGTGGCACCCGGTAGACACGGCAAAGGCCCGGAAAGAGATCGCTTCGCGCCGGCGCCACCACCACAACTCGAAGACGAGCTTTCTCTCGAACCTGCAAGACCGCCAGAACACCGGGGCGCAAGACGAGCTCGTCGACGACTCGAAAGCCGCTGCCGTTGCGGAGCTCGGGCAAGCGCTCACCGCGCTCGGCATGGAAGGGAAACACTTCGGCGAGCTCACGCTATCCTTTGTCGCCTACGACGAGGACCGCCTGAAGGTTGATCACGCCGCCGCGGAATTTCAGAAGCTTCTCACGCAGCACGACGGGCTGCTGCACGAGGAGCGCTACAACCTGCTCAACGCGTTCTTTGCAACCGTGCCCGGTAACCGGCAGTTCAATCTGCGCAAGCAATGGGCGCTGAACGCGAATTGCGCGGACCTGAGTTTTTTCTTCACCGTCGATACCGGTTCGAGGTGGAACCTGCATCTCGAACGCGAGTTCCTGGCGGTTCTTGAGTCCGCGCACGGGACGCCCTACTACCTGAACCTGCACGCGGGCGACGTGGCCCACACGCTCGTGCTGGGCGCGACGGGCAGCGGTAAATCGTTCGCGCTCGCGTTCCTGATTCAATCCGCGCAGAAGTATGCGCCCCTGACCTTCATTTTCGATCTTGGCGGCAGCTACGAAGCGTTGACGCGCGCCTTCTCGGGTGCGTATCTAAATGTCGGCGTGAAGAATCCAGGCTTCACCATCAACCCTTTCTCGCTTTCACCCACGCACGAGAACCAGAATTTCCTCTTTCTGTTCC
>CAXTSA010000023.1:0-17057 GCA_964246755.1 uncultured Acidobacteriaceae bacterium | reverse complement strand
TGCTCCCCTTCACGAGGCGTGCTCTTGGTCGTGAAGAAGGGATCGTAGATCTTCTGCACGTGTTCGGGCGAGATGCCGGAGCCGGAGTCGGCGATCGAAACCGTGACGGCTCCGTTCGAGGTGGTGCTCACGCGCAGCCGGCCGCCCTTGCCCATCGCGTCTTTCGCGTTCAGGAACAGGTTGAGGAAGACCTGCTGCAGCTTACCGCTGTTGCCGTAGATGAACGGCAGATTGGGTTCGAGCTCCGTCACGAGTTCGATACGCGCGGTCTTCAACTGATGTTCCAGCAGGTTGAGCGTTTCCCGCACCACGGCGTTCAGGTCGGTTTCACGGAACTCCGCGGCGCCGGTGCGCGAGAAGTTGAGCAGCCCGTTGACGATCTCGGAGGCGCGAAAGGTCTGCTTGGTGATCTTGTCGAGCAGCGGCGCAAGCCGGGCGTCTTCCTCGCCGCCCCGGGCCCTCAGCTGCTTGCCCAGCATCTGCGTGTACGACGAGATCACGGCCAGCGGCGTGTTGACCTCGTGCGCCACCCCGGCGGCGAGCAAGCCGATCGAGGAGAGCTTTTCGGCCTGCGCCAGCTGCGATTCGAGCCCCACACGGGCCGTGATGTCGTCGACCAGGACGATGCGCCCAAGGGTCTGGAACTCGCGCGAGACCAGCGGTGCTATCGAGATATTCGCGATCCGGCTTTCCTCCTCCGAGCCCTCCTGGCCTCGGCTCCCCAGCGGAAACTTCCACAGGTGGTGCACGCCCGGGTCGTCTTTCACGCGATGGAACTCGCGCACAAAGGCTTCGTCGAAAACCACGGCCAGCTTTTGCCCCAGCGCGAGGGAGCGCGGCATCGCGAACAGAACCTCCATCTGGGCGTTCCAGCTTTCGATACGTTCCTCGAGGTCCACCGCGACGATGCCCACGTTGGTCGATTCGACGATGTTTTCGTTGAACTCCTTCAACCGCTCGAACTCGGCGATCTTGCTTTGCAGGCTCGCGTACAGGGTCGCGTTGCCGATCGCGATGCCCACATAGCCGGCCAGCGATTCGAGCAGCTCCATGTCCTCGCTCGAGAGGAAATCGCCGCCCGTGGTGCGGCCCAGCCCAATCACCGCAATCGTGCGGTCCCCCACGCGGCAGGGCAGGTAGTAATGCAGCTCGAGCGAGGCGGCGGTGCGGCGTTCGCCATCGGCAAGGTGGATGGCCCCGTGCGGGTTTTCGAGGAAAATATGCGTGCCGGCGCCCGGGCGATCGAAGTCCAGGAAACCGAGCGACAGGGCCCCTCCCGATGCCAGCGGCTGCGGCAGCCCGTGCGCGGCGGCCAGCGTGAACCCGCTCCCCGCGTACGGCTCGGCGAGAAACACCGCCACGCGCGAGACCAGCAGCGTCTGCGAGAGCCGGCTGGTGATTGAAACCAGCAGGTGATCGAGGTCGGTCTGCGTCCCCAACCCCCGTCCAAACTCGATCAGGGTCTGCCGGTAGTCGTAGCGCTTGCGATCGAAGATGCGGTCCACGCGGTTCTGGATTGCGCGCTTGATGGGGTCGAACAGGGAGGAGGTGATGATGATGGCCGCGACTAGCCCATAGACGCCGGCGCTCGGCAGCCGTTTGCGTACCAGCTCGGCCGCAAGGGCAACCAGGCCGAAGTAGAAGCCGAGCAGCGTCGCGGTCGCAAGCGTATAGGTGACCCCGCGCTTGAAGATCAGGTCAACATCCATCAGCCGGTAACGCACAATGGCCCAGGCGAACGTCAGCGGCAGGATGACCAGCGAGGCGATCGCCAGATTTCGCACCGGGTCGGGCGTACCGCGGTCCAGCAGGTAGGGCAGTACATAGAGCAGGGAAAACGGCACGACACTCAGCACCGACCCGCGCGTGAGCCACTTCAACTGCTGCCGGCGCAGGACCTGGCCGGCACCGGCTTCCCGGCCGGCCCGGCGATACTGGAGCGAGAACAGGAGTGTGGCCAGGATGTAGTAGGCATCCAGATAAGCCATCGCTGTCTGATCCAGCCGGTGGGCCAGCAGTTCGGTCGCCTGCCAGCGCAGCATGGCATACACCTGCAGACCGATGATCAGAGCGGCCGGTGCGTACGTCAGGCCCAGCAGCAGCGCCTTGCGCTTTTGGGAGCGCCCGCTGAAGGACCACGCGAAATGAAGAAACAGCGCCGGTTGTAATGCCCCGGCCGCGATCCACCCCCAGTAAATGGTCCGGTCGAACAGGTTCAGCTTGCCCGTGTACCAGAAGGAGTACATGACGAAGGAAAGCAGGCAAAACAGGTAGAAGTGTGTCGCATGAGGAGCGGTCCAGCGGCGGAACAGAACGTAGAGACCGATGCCGAGGTAAGCGAGCGCGATCAGCCGCATCGCGGAGTGGATGCCGGTGTCGGCGCTATCGAGGATCACCGGTACATCAAACCGGATATTGCGGCGCGAGATGACATAGCTGGCCGACCCGTACACCTTGGTCCGGAACTGCTCCCGCACCAGCGCGGCGATCCTTGGCGTGGGCTGCTGGTTTACGGAAAGCAGCAGGTCGCCGGCTTTGATTCCGGCACGGTCGCCGGCTGAGTTCGCCGGAACCCGCTCCGCCCGGAGCGCTCCCTGCGCCTCCACCCACCAGATGCCGTCGGTCGGCGGCTGGAAATGCTGTTCAGCCTGGAAGTTGAAGACAGCAAGCAGGATAGAAGCCCCGGTGACCAGTGCCTGGACATCGGCAGCTTGCCGGGTTTGAAGAGATCGTTCCTTGCGGACTGGTGTCACCCAGTGGTGACGACTCGAAATGTTACTTAGCAAGTAAATGGCCACTCGTGAGGCAGCGTCCTCTTCCTGACAAAGCCATTTCCGGGCCATCCGGCGTTTTTCGCCCGGGAAGGCGCATACGATCAAAACCCTGTTCTTGAAAATTTGGAAGAAGACTTGGAAGAAGACTACGTGAAACTATACAACCGCGTTTTTGCGCCTTGCATTAACGCAACCTTTTCAGGTAGTCCCGGGCCGCGCCAATCTCGGGGAAGCGCTCCTCCTCTTCCTGAAATGCACGCCCATGCACACAGCGCCTGCCGCTGCGCACCGTTACCGGATGCTTAAGGTGCAGCATCTCGTGATACATGAGGTATTCGATTGCATAGCGGGGCGTATCGGCCCGGTCGAAAATCCGGCTCACCATGATGGTGTTGTGCGCCGCGTCGTAGTGGCCCAGCAGCCGGCGCGCGCTGTGCTCGCTCCAGGTCAGCACCGGCCGGCCCAGCAGTCCATGAAAAAAGCGCGTGTTCAACGACTCGAATACTTCGTCGAGATCCCAGCGATCCCCCTTGGCAGTTCCGACCCGCTTGCGCCCCCGCAGCTGCCGGATGCGCTCGGTCTGCCGCACCATTGCCTCGGAGAGCGTATAGCGCCGGTAGTGTAACGACTGCGCAGCCTCGACCGGCTTCCTGTAGAGCTTCGCCAGCAGGATGTGCGCAATCGCTCGCAAAACCGGCTCCGGCGCGCCTTCGAGCAGGTCCGACAGGTGCACCCGCAACTCGCCCTCCCGCAGGCGAATCGTCGTGGTCAGGCTGGTAAACCGGTAAAAACGAGCGCGGACCTGCGGCATGGGCGCGCGAGGTCGCAGGGCGCGGTACTCTTCCGCGAAAATCCGGTTCAGCAGGGGTTCCACCAACCGAAAGCCTAGCACAGCTGCATTCAGAAAAAAGGGCTTCCACCGCAACGGCGGAAGCCCCTATTCCCCATTCGGAACGGCCTAGTACTGGCCCTTTTGCGCGTTCTCGCTTTTGAGCGCGAACAGCAGCACCGAACGCCCCGTAACCCCGTAAGCCTCCCCAGTTTTCTTGACGAGACCGGCGGCGTCGTTCTCTTCCCGATTCGTGTCCACTAGCAGCGCCCACTCCTCGCCGCCGTACGACTCCGGCAGGGTGAACTCGACCAGGTCGTCGTGGCCGTTGATCACCAGCAGCATAGTGGCATCTCCGCCTTTTTTCTGGATCCCGGTGGGCTGCGCGCGTCCATCCATGAGCATGCCGAAGCATTTCATGTTCGAGTCGCCCCAGTGCTCGTTGTCCATCTCGCTGCCATTCGCGTTGATCCAGGCCAGGTCCTTGACCCCGAGCGCCTCGTTGTAAGCCCCGGTATAGAAGCGGTTGCGCCGCAGGATCGGAAACCGGTGTCGCAATCCGGTAAGCTGCTTCACAAACGCGACCAGGTGCTTGCCCTTGTCCTGCAGCTCCCAGTTCAGCCATGCGATGTCGTCGTCCTGGCAGTACCCGTTGTTGTTGCCGTTCTGTGTGCGCCCAAACTCGTCGCCGGCCAGCAGCATGGGCGTGCCTTGCGACAGCAGCAAAGTCGCGAGCATGTTCCGGATCTGCCGCGAGCGCAGGGCATTGATCGCCGGGTCGTCGGTCGGGCCTTCCGCGCCGCAGTTCCAGGAGCGGTTACTGTCGCTCCCGTCCTTATTGTCTTCGCCGTTGGCTTCGTTGTGCTTTTCGTTGTAGCTCACGACGTCGTTCAGTGTGAAACCATCGTGGGCGGTGATGAAGTTGACCGAGGACCACGGTTTGCGGCCGCCGTGGTTGAACGTATTGGCCGACGCGCAGAGCACCTCCGTCAGAGCCGAAGCGGGAGCCTCGCCCCGCCAGAAATCCCGCACGGTATCGCGGTACTTGTCGTTCCACTCCGCCCAGCCCGGCGGGAAGCCGCCCACCTGGTAGCCGCCCGGGCCTGTGTCCCAGGGCTCAGCGATCAGCTTCACCCCGGCCAGGGTCGGGTCCTGCGAGCAGGCTTTTAGGAAGCCGCTCTTGTTGTCGAAGCCGTTTGGCTCCCGCGCCAGAATCGTCCCGAGGTCGAACCGGAAGCCATCCACGCTGGTTTCCGTCGTCCAGTACCGGAGTGAATCCATCACCATCTGCAGCACGCGCGGGTGACTCACGTTTACGGTATTGCCGGTACCCGTCTCGTTGATGTAGTAGCGCGGCTGGTCGGGCAGCAGTCGGTAATAGCTGGCATTATCGATGCCTTTGAATGAGAGAGTCGGCCCTTTTTCATTGCCCTCGGCCGTGTGGTTGTAGACCACATCGAGGACCACCTCGAGCCCCGCCTCATGGAACCGCGCCACCATCTCCTTAAACTCCTTCAAGGTGTCCGGACGGTTCGAGGCATAGCGTGTAGCAGGCGCGAAAAAGCCGATCGTGTCATATCCCCAATAATTCACCAAGCCCTTTTCAATGAGGTTGCTGGCATCGACGAACTTGAAAACCGGCAGCAGTTCTACCGAAGTCACGCCCAGCGACTTGATGTAGTCGATGACCGAGGGCTGCGCCAGGCCGGCGTAGGTTCCGCGCAGGCGCTCGGGCACATCCGCCCGCTGCTTGGTGAAGCCCTTCACATGCGCTTCATACAGAATTGTCTCTTCCCATGGCACGTGTTTGCGCCCGCGCGCGCCGCTGAAGTCGAAATTGGGATCGATCACGATACACTTCGGCACAAACGGCGCGGAGTCCCGCTCGTCGAAGGTCAGATCGTCCATGGATTCCATTGTGTAGCCGAAAATCGCCGGATCCCAGATCACCTCCCCGATATGCGCATAAGCGTACGGGTCGAGCAGCAGCTTATTCGGATTGAAGCGGTGGCCCTTTTCGGGCTCATAGGGTCCGTGGACGCGATAGCCATACCGCTGGCCCGGTGCCAGTCCCGGAACATACCCATGCCAGATCTGGTTGGTGTTCTCCGGTAGCGCGATGCGCTGCAACTCGTCTTTGCCATCCTCTGAAAAGAGGCACACTTCCACTTTGGTCGCGTTCGCCGAGAAAATCGCGAAGTTTACCCCACGCCCATCCCAATGGGCTCCCCGATGATCGGACGACCCTTCCTGAACTTCGTATTGCACTAGCTCTGCCGCTGCGTTTGCCATCAAACTCCTATTCCCCATCTTTGTGTGATCCGACTCGTTTAAGATGCTCGCCGGTTTGGATGCACGATTTTACCAATGCCTGTTTTGACCCTTAGTGAGACAATCAACATGAGATTTGGCCCCGTAGCTCAGGTGGATAGAGCGACGGTTTCCTAAACCGCAGGTCGGAAGTTCGAATCTTCCCGGGGTCACCACTCTCGAGCTGCTTCGGAGCGGCTTCTCACCGGAAGCTTGGAAGGCGGTTCCCGGAAGGTGTGCTCACGGCAAGCGCGCTGCGCCGAAGCGGTATCTCACTTGGAGCGGAGATCACTATCGCGACCACGACGCGCATTTAGTCGAGCGGTACCTGCGAAGAAGTGAGTATGAGCCGGATCGTATTCAGCGGATGATGCGGAAGCTCGAGGATTACGAGCGCATGGGTATTCCGGCGGTCTGGATCACTGACCCCGAGACGGGTGTATCCTTGCGCTTTGAGGACAGCCAGCTCGTCCGGCGCGAACAATTTTCCTCGAAGGACGCGGCATCCTTTTCCCCATGATGGAGGTTGGAAAACTGGTCCGCTGAAGTGGGAAGGGTCCGGGAAGTATGGTTTGTGTTCGCTGCTGTAATCCTATGGGCAGAGCCCGCGCGATATTTTGAAACGAAGGGAACACCCTACGTACGCGAAAGCATCTGGGAAGGCGGTGCGACTCCGCCACTGCCCCGCAACTGTAAGGCGCAAGCATCACCCTCGCGGCACAAGGTAAGCCACTGACTCCGATCGGCGAGTTGGGAAGGCAGCCGCCGAGCGGAGCGCTAAGTCAGGAGACCGGTTCGCGCATGTTCGACAACAACAACCGCTGTTCCGAGGGGAACAGGGAAAGCAATTGCATCCATGCCTGAACCGAAACGCCTGTCCACCGCCGCGCGATCCTTTGCGGCAGGGAAGACCTTGCTCGCCGTGTCCGCCGCATTCCTGCCGGCAGCCCCGCTGTACGCCGTCGCGGTCCACGGCATCGTCACCGACCCGCTGAACCAACCCATTGCCGGTGCGGTGGTCGCACTCATTGACAACGGCAAAATCATCATCACGTCACGGACTCAGTCGGACGGCAGCTACACTCTTTCCACTGCTAGCCCCGGCCGATTTTACGTGCTCGCCACCGGCAACAAGTTTCGCCAGCTTGCGACCGAAAGTTTTTACGGCGAAGCGCTCGGCAGCGTCGAAAAGAACATCGCGCTTGAGCCGGACACCCTGCGCGAATCGGTCGTCGTCAGCGCTACGGGAACGCCGCTGCCACAGACTCAGGTGAGCGCGTCCGTCACCAAGCTGAATAAAACCGACTTCCAGAACCTCCAGGACGTCACCGAAGCTTTGCGCCTGGTGCCCGGCTTCGCGCTCGCGACCACGGGCGAACACGGCGGCGCCACTTCACTGTTCATCCGCGGCGGCAACTCCGACGATAACAAGATCCTGCTCGATGGCGTCCCGCTTGAGGATATTGGCGGCACCTTCGATTTTGCCAACGTGTCGACGACCGGCATCGCGAGCGCCGAGGCGTATCGCGGGCCCGACAGCGTGGTTTACGGTACAGATGCCGGGGCCGGCGTGGTGGCTTTCTCCACTCCGCGCGGATCCACACCGTTTCCATCTTTTTTCTACGAGGGCGACGGCGGCAACTTCGGCACGTACCGCAATGAGGCGCAGGCCGGCGGCACGCACAACGCGCTCGACTACTACGGCGCCTTCGGCGATTACGCGACGTCCAATTCGGTCGAGGCGAATAAATATCACGACGTCACCTCGGCGGTGAATCTCGGGTATGCCCTCTCGACCGCGACCCACCTCCGCGTAACCGCCCGAAACAGCGACTCGGCCACCGGCGCTCCGGGCCAGTTTGCCTTTACCCGCACGCCGACTGATACGAAACAGGCCGACCAGAACATCTACCTGAGCGGGACGCTCGACCACACCTTTTCCGACCGCTGGCTGGCGCAAGCCGAGTATGGACTGGCCCGCAAGCGCGAGCGTTTTCAGCAGTTCTCCCCGGCCGGCACCTTCGATCCGACAAGCGGCAACTACCTGGGCCAGCCTGTAACCGTTACGGGAGCCAACGGCTACGTCGTGAGCGGCCAGACCGTTACCAATTACGGCACTACCGGCAGCTCCACTAGCGATCTCGCCTCCAATCGCGATTCGCTCCATGCGCAAACCAGCTACGCCTTCACCCCGCATCTGCTTGGAGTGGCCGGGTTCCGCTACGAGGACGAGCGGGGCCTGTCCGCTAGCTCCTACGCGGTACAGCCGATCGAGCGGACGAACTACGACTACACGCTCGCCCTCCAGGGCGATTTCGGCGACCGCTTCTTCTACACGCTCGGCGGTGGCATCGAGAAGAACGGTCTGTACGGTACCGTCGGCGCGCCTCATCTTGGCGCTTCCTACTATCTCTTCCGCCCCGGCCGCGGCCTGCTCCAGGGCACCCGCGTCAATTTTAACTTCAGCAAAGGATATAAGGAGCCGACGCTCGGCCAGCAGACTGGCTCGCTTCTCGCGGTTCTCGATGCGAATGGCGGAGGCGCCGCAGCGGACCAGCTTGCGGTTCGCCCGATCGGCGCCGCGCTCACACGCTCTTACGATGGAGGGGTAGAGCAGAGCATCGCGAACGAACGCATCCTGCTCAAGCTCACCTACTTCCATAACGAGTTCGGCAACCAGATCGAGAGTGTCGGCCCGGGCGCCGTGCCGCAACTGCTGCCGAGCCTAACCGCCGACCAGCAGGCCACGCTCGAGACTTACGTCCAGAACTATGGAGCCGATCTCAACTCGCTCTCCTTTCGCGCGCAAGGAGCGGAAACCGAAATCGAGTACAGCCCGAAATCCAACATCTTTTTGCGCGGCGGCTACACCTACCTCGACGCTCAGGTGCAGCACTCGTTCTCCTCCGACGCGCTCGCGCCGACCTTCAACAGCGCCGGCAACTTCGGCGCTGTCCCGATCGGGGTCTACTCGCCCCTGGTCGGCGCCCGGCCTTTCCGCCGGCCGCCTCACACCGGCTTCGTCTCTGTCACCTACACGGGGAAAAAATGGAGCGGCATCGCGAGCGGCGCATTTTCCAGCCGCAGCGACGATTCAACCTATCTCGGCTTTGCGGACGAGGCGGGCGGCAACTCGCTGCTGCTGCCGAACCGCAATCTCGATTCGGCCTACTCGAGCCTGAACGCCGGGGCCAGCTACCAGGTCAGCAATCGCATCGGGGTCTACACACAGCTCAACAACGTGCTCAGCCAGCAGCACATCAGCCCCGTCGGATACCTGTCTACCCCGGCCACCGCGCGCGGCGGGGTGCGCATTACACTGGGGCACCTGGTCAAGTGAATCTCTAACAGCACAAAAGATCCTACGTTTTATGCGAGAAGGGCTTTGGACAGCTGCCGCAATCCAGCGCCGCATACCATGAACAAGTTTTGAGCTTCGTTGGAGACCAAAAGCCCTAGGGTCCGGGCATCGGCTATGTGGATGCCCATCTTCTCGTCTCGACCAAACTCACGGGAAATAGCCTTCTCTGGACGCGGGATAAGCGACTCCAGAGCGCCACGGAAACGTTGGATATTGCCTGGGCCCGAGCCGAGAGCTTCCTAGGCCGTCAATACCCACGATGCCGCAGGAACTCGCCGATGACGTTGTAGAGCGCATCCGCCGCCAGGTTTAGCCCGATCGTCTTCGCGAGCACTCCATTCGACTCAAGCGCCGGCGTGCCAAGCTGCGGATAGTAGAGTTCCTTAGCCGCGAATGCTGCTCCAACCGTGCCGGCCAGCACCGGCAGGTTTACCGTTTTCGCGCCGGAGTCGGTGTGCGTCAGGTATAAACCCTCGAACGCGTGCCCCAAGCGCTGGCTTCCCGAGTACCCCGTGCCGAGCGGGACATAGCGGGGGTCCATGGCGAATAGCGCCGGGATAGCGAAGTTCTGCAGAAACATCTGCGACTCCGACTCGGAAAAGCCGCCAATAAAGCGGTGTTCGTGGTAGCGGATGTTGTTCTCGAGAGTGCGCCGCCACGTCTCTACGTCATCCCCGTATTGCAGGTATACCTGGTCGTAATTGTAGGCCTGCGCTCCGGTCACAATCTGCCCCGGGTCCGGCTCCGCCGGTTGCGTACCGATCTGCGGCACCCCGCTGATCAACGCGCCTGAGACGAAGTTGCGCAGAGCGTAGGTGCTCCGCAGCCAGTACACGGTTTTGCCGCCAAGTGACAGTGGGTAGTACGAGTCGTCGGTCGCTCGCCCGTGCATGCCGTACATGGTCAAGTCCGGCTCAACTGCCGCGCGCACCAACTCATGCGCTGTATTGGTGGCGAGGTCGCCCAGCAGGCTGTATCCGATGTAGCGCGTCAGGAAGTGGCTGGAGTCGAGCTCCGGCGCGTCGAAAGCCTTTGCATACAGAGCCTTTCCCAAAAACGCCGCGATGACGGTCCCGCCGAGCTTCGAGTAGTTCGGCACCAGCATGCCCGCATCGTTGCGCGTCACCACGATGGACTCGGCGGCGTTCACCATGCGCTGGCTGAAGTCGGAGTTCACCGGAGCCGGAATGTAGCGCGCCTGCTGATGGAAAGCTACCGGCAGCACAAGATTCGAGAACAGTTGCCGCGTCTCCGCTGTAGCCAGACCCGTCTCAAGCCGCCCGGCTTTCAGACGCAGGGTCTCCTCGTTTTGCCTCCGCCAGACGTCCATCTTGTCGCCGTACTGCTCCATCGCGGTCTGGTAGGCCTGCGAGCCCCCAACCGTAAAACCGCCTGAGAGATAATTTGCCGCTTCCGGCTGTGGCGGCGCCGAGGTAATGTTCGGCACACCCGTAAGCAGCAGCGCCTCGGCCAGATTGCGCACCGAATAGGCACTCCCGAGATAGTAGGACACCTTGCCTGGAAGGTCGGATCTGCCGGCGGCTGGAGTGATCCTGAAATTGCGCGGCAGCACCAGCGGCTGCTCGCTCGGAGTCACCGCCGCGCGGATCATCGGCGGGTCAGAGTGCGGTGCATCCGGCAGGCCGGAGCTTGGCGGCAAAGCCGGAAGGGCCGCAGGCGCGCCGCTCGAGAAGCTACTGAACATGGAAGAAGCTGGTCCCTGCGCCAGCGCGCCTGCCCCGTTTGCGGCAAGGCCCGTCAGCAGCAAGGAAAGGCAGATCTTTCGCAGCGTGCGCAAGACAAAATAGGTCACAAAGGGTCCTTGGGGGATTGCACCCAGAGTACCGCACCTATGCGAGCCAAAGGTGGATGCAGAGAGATCCCGCCGATCACCAATGGCATCAGCCTTTGACCGAAACGGGAACTATTTACTGCTGCCCGGGTACTTAAGTTAGAAACGTCCGCGCAATCAGGCGTGACAATGCAAGAAAGTTATGCTTTTGTCGTCGCAAATACCGAAAAATATTTTTTCAGGCGAAAGGAAAAGGCCCCGCAGATGCGGGGCCTTTGTCGCAGTTCCCTTGTGGTAAGGCGCTGCCTTAGTACATGCCGTCCATACCACCGCCATGCGAGTGTCCGCCGGCCGGGGCTGCTGCCTTCGGCTCCGGGATGTCGGCGACCATGGCTTCAGTCGTTAGCATCAGGCCCGCGATCGAGGCTGCATTCTGCAGAGCAGTCCGTGTTACCTTGGTCGGGTCGATGACGCCAGCCGCAACCAGGTCTTCGAACGCGTTGGTGCCGGCGTTATAGCCGAAGTGGTTGTCGTTGGATTCGTGAATGCGACCCACGACAACTGCACCCTCTTCGCCGGCATTGCCGACGATCTGGCGCAGCGGCTCTTCGATTGCGCGGCGGATGATCTGCGCACCGATCTTTTCGTCACCCTCAAGGGTCTTGATCAAGGCTTCGACATCGGGAGTGCAGCGAACCAGGGCAACACCACCGCCCGGGACGATACCTTCCTCGACAGCCGCGCGGGTTGCGTGCATCGCATCCTCGACGCGTGCCTTCTTTTCCTTCATCTCGGTTTCCGTAGCCGCACCGACCTTGATGACGGCAACGCCGCCGACCAGCTTGGCAAGACGCTCCTGAAGCTTCTCGCGGTCATAGTCCGAGGTGGTCTTGTCAATCTGGTTGCGGATCTCCTTAACGCGGCCTTCGATCGCGGACGACTCACCACGGCCTTCGACGATGGTGGTGTTGTCCTTGTCAATGGTGACGCGCTTGGCACGGCCCATATCTTCAATCTTCACATTCTCGAGCTTGATGCCGAGGTCTTCCGTGATCGCCTTACCGCCGGTCAACTTCGCGATGTCCTCAAGCATGGCCTTGCGGCGATCGCCGAAGCCAGGAGCCTTCACGGCCGCAACGTTCAGCGTGCCACGCAGCTTGTTGACCACGAGAGTCGCGAGCGCTTCGCCATCGACGTCTTCCGCGATGATCAGCAGCGGCTTTGAGTTGCGGGCAACCTGCTCGAGCAGCGGAAGAAGGTCCTTCATCGACGAGATCTTCTTCTCGTGGATCAGGATGTACGGATCCTCGACAACAGCTTCCATGCGGTCCGGATCGGTGACGAAGTAGGGCGAAAGATAGCCGCGGTCGAACTGCATGCCTTCAACTACTTCCAGCTGAGTCTCGAGCGTCTTCGACTCCTCAACCGTGATCACGCCATCCTTGCCGACCTTCTTCATCGCTTCCGCAATGATGGTGCCGATGGTCGAGTCCGAGTTGGCCGAGATGGTCCCGACCTGGGCGATCATCTCGCCCGTGACCGGCTTCGAGAACTTGCTCAGCGCGCCGCCCGTGACGGTGCCCTGCTCGTCGCGCTTGCCGACGATCGCCTCGACGGCCTTGTCGATGCCGCGCTTCAGCGCCATCGGGTTCGCGCCGGCGGCCACGGTCTTCACGCCTTCGCGATAGATCGCCTGCGCCAGAACGGTCGCGGTCGTGGTGCCGTCACCGGCCACATCCGAGGTCTTCGACGCCACTTCGCGCACCATCTGCGCACCCATGTTCTCGAGCGAATTGCTCAGCTCGATCTCCTTGGCGACGGTCACGCCGTCCTTGGTGATCGTCGGCGAGCCGAACTTCTTTTCAATAACGACGTTGCGGCCCTTAGGGCCCAGCGTTACCTTAACCGCGTCCGCGAGCGTGTTGACGCCGCGCAGGATCGCCTGGCGGGAATCTTCTCCGTGCAGAATCTGCTTTGCCATAATGCTTTGCTTCTCCTCAAATCAGGTTCGTAGATCAGAAATCTTTCCTGCAAACACAAAAAAGCGCCGGATGGGCGGCGCAGGTTACTTCTTTAGAATGCCCAGCACTTCTTCCTCACGCATGATGAGGAACTCTTCACCATCGATTTTGATCTCGGTACCGGAGTACTTGCCGAACAATACGCGGTCGCCTGCCTGCACATCGAGAGGAAATGTCTTGCCTTCGTCGTTCGACTTGCCTTTACCCACGGCGATCACTTCGCCTTCCTGGGGCTTTTCCTTCGCGCTATCCGGGATGATAATGCCGCCGCGAATCGACTCGCCTTCCTCAATACGGCGAAGCAGAATCCGGTCGTGCAGTGGTGTAAATGTCGAGGTTACGGTGCTGGTTGCCATAGTTTTCTTCTCCTTAAGAAACACGCTCTATTAAGCCGGCGTGGTAGTGCGGGAACCGGTTTCACTTTGCTTACTGGCAGCACTCCTCTGAGCCTGCTAGCAGAGCTGACCTTCAATTGCTAAGGTACCCGGACCAGACAGAAGATGTCAAGCGGGCCGCGAAGGATATGAGCGCGATGGGCTCAGGTTTTATGTGCCAACCTGGAGTGAACTACTAAAGGTAGGAATGCCACTTTCCGCGGAGTGCTCGAGCAGGGATGACTGGAGCGGGAAAACGATACGAAAGATCGTGCCCTGCCCTGGCCTCGTCCGCACCTGGACGCTACCGTTGTGCTTCTTGATGATCTCGCAGGAGACCCACAGACCGAGCCCCGTGCCGGTAATGCCTTTGGTCGAGAAAAAGGGTTCAAAGATGCGCTTGAGGGTCGCGCGACTCATGCCGCTTCCTCGATCCGCGATCAGAACCGCCAAGCCTGGCCCGTCGTTCTGCCACGAACGGCACGGGTGAGCCCGGAGAACCAGAGTGCGAGGTTCGGCGCCCCCGATCATCGCATCCACCGCGTTTCCAATCAGGTTGGCGAGCACCTGGCGAATTTCCCCGTCGAGCGCGACGATCGGGGGAGCGCCCGCGTAATCGCGAACCACGTCGATGCTGTTGTCTCGGATGCGCGCCTCATACAAGGTAAGCACGGATTCAATCAGGTCCGGAACATCGGTCGAAATGGGCCGGGTGCTTTGCCGGTAGAAGCGCAAGGTCTGGGTGGTGATGTGGCTCACGCGGTCCAGTTCGCGCTGCGCCATGTCGAGATACGAGCGGGCATCGTCGGCCAGCACACTCTGCTCCAGCAGATACAGGCAGTTGGTGATCGCCTCGAGCGGGTTGTTGATCTCGTGCGCAATCGACGCAGCCAGGCGGCCGGCCGCGGCTAGCTTTTCGGTCCGGCGCAGTACCTCCTCGCTTCGCTTTTGCTCGGTCAGATCGACAAAGAACACAGCGAGTTGCAGGGAGTCAAACCGGGCTTCCGGATTGAGCACCGCGGCCCCGATGAGCACCGGGAGCGGGCTCCCATCGGCGTGGCGGCAGAGCGCTTCCCAGGTTTCCTGCTCATGGCCTTCGACCTTGCTGTAGAGGCTCCTGGCGATCTGCTGACCGGGCTGCGAGCCTTCCTCCAGTGGGCCGAAGTCGCTTGCCGAAAAGACCGCAGTCAGGCTGATCGCGCCGGTTTCTCCCGTAGCCGAGGTGTAGCCGAGCAGCCGCTTGGCGCCCCCGTTGGAGTAGGTGACCTGGCCCTGCATGTCGATGATGAGAAGAGCCAGAGGAGTGGCTTCGACCAGCCTGTGGAAGCGCTCCTCGCTCGATCGCAGCGCGCGTTCGGTTGCGCGCTTGGTACGCCGGCTTGCCGCCTCGGCCAGCTCGCGCTCAATGGCTGGAGCGAGACGAGTCAGGTTCCCCTTGGACACGTAATCGTGCGCGCCGGCCCGCATGGCGGCTACCGCGGTGTCCTCCGAGACCGCGCCCGACATCATGATGAACGGGATATCCTTGCCGGTTTGCTGCAACAGTTTAAGCGCTTCCGGCGCCGAAAACTGGGGCAGGTTGTAATCGGCCAGGATGCAGTCCCAGGGCTCGGAAAGCGCGTCGAACATCTTTTCGGAGGTTTCGACCCTGTACAACTCCGGGGCGAAACCGGCCTTACTCAGGTGCCGTCGCAGCAGCAGCGCATCGTCGACGTTGTCCTCCACCAGCAGCACACGCAGCTTTCGCGGCGGCAGAGGGGATGGTTCAGCATCGAACCGGGAAACTACTGGAGGAAAGGAGGACATTCGTTCAGCACCAGCCAGTACATACCGAGTTGCTGGGTAGCCTCAGCGAAATCGGAAAAGTTCACGGGTTTGCGAATGTAACTGTTCACGCCGAGCTTGTAGGAGCGGACAATGTCGCTCTCCTCGTCGGAGGAGGTCAGTACGACGACCGGCAGCATGCGGGTGCGCTCGTTTTCGCGGATCCGCCGCAGTACTTCCAGCCCGTCCACCTTCGGCAGCAGCTTGAGGTCCAGCAGAATAACCTGGGGGACATAAGGAAGCGCCTCCTCGCCTTCTCCGAAGAGCATGGCGATCGCCTCCTCGCCGTCGCGCGCAACTCGGACGTCATTTGCGATGTGCGATTTCCGCAAGGCGCGAATGGTGAGCAGTTCATGGTCGGGGTCGTCTTCTACCAGAAGGATCAATCGAGATGCCATCATAAAGTTCCTAACCTAGCGTAAACCAGAATGTCGCGCCCTCACCGACCGAGCCTTCAGCCTGGATAGTACCGTGGTGACGTGCAATGACCCGGCCGACTGTGGCAAGGCCGATGCCGGAACCTTGAAAATCCTTGTCTCCATGGAGACGCTGGAAGGCCACGAACAGTTTACCTGCATATTGCTGGTCGAAGCCCGCGCCGTTGTCACCAAGGTAATAGGCCTTCCGCTCGGGCGACCAGCCGAACCGGACTTGCGCATCTGCGATCTTGCTCGTGAATTTGGCTGCGTTGCCGAACATGTTCTCAAAAATGACGCGCAGCAGGCGAGGGTCTCCCTCCGCGCGCAGATTCGGCTCGATTGAGAAGGTGATCGTTCGATCCGGCACAGTTGCCGCCACCTCTTCGGCGACCTCATTCGCGAGCGCTGAAAGATCGACTGCCTCGCTTGAGAACTCGGCGCGGGTGATGCGCGAGAGTTGCAGCAACGCATCGATCAGCTGGCCCATCCGCTGCACCCCGGCGCGAATCCGCCCGAGGTAGTGCTGCCCGTCGCCTTTAAGCAGGTCTCCGTAATCTTCGGCGAGCGCGACCGAGAACCCATCGACGGTGCGCAGCGGGGCGCGCAGGTCGTGCGATACCGAGTAGGAGAATGCCTCGAGCTCGCGGTTTGTACTTTCGAGCTCGGCGGTACGCTGCTGCACGCGCTCCTCCAGCACACTGTTGAGCAGCTGGATCTCAGCCGCGCTGGCCTCAGCCGCCCGCCGGGCATCGCGTTCCGCGTCATAGGCGGCTGCGCGGTCCAGTGCGAGCGCGATGCGGTCGGCGGCGAGCGTCAGCAGCTCCTCATCGAGCACGGAAAAGCCCGCATGGCTTTCGCGTCCCGCGACCAGCATCGCGATCACTCTCGAGTTCACGGTCATGGGCGCTATCAGCGCGGACCCCAGGCCATCGTGAAGTGCCTCGATGGGCAGGCGCCTCAGGTCATCGCCTTTCAAGTGGACGACCTGCCCGGTTTCGGCTGCCATGCTCAGGGCGCCGCCCGGCTGCACGGCGCGGCGCTCGCCCGGGTGTACGGTGATACCTTCGGCCGCGACCAGCTCGATTTCGTTTCCATACCAGCGACACAGCGCCAGCACCTCGGTCTGCGCGGTCACACGGAGACGCGCCAGCAGCTCAGCCGTAAGCTCACCCACCGTGAGCTGGGTAAAGGCGACCTCGGTTACGGATTGCAGCTTAGTGAGCCGGGCAGACGTTTCGGCGGCGCGCTGGCGCAGGCGGCGCTCGTGGGAGAGCGACCAGAGCGAAAAGGCGACGAACAGGATGTCGAGCGCACTCGCAAGCGCAACGGTGAGCTTGGCTTCCGTGCGGGCAC
>CAXTSA010000022.1:0-17322 GCA_964246755.1 uncultured Acidobacteriaceae bacterium | reverse complement strand
TTCGAGCGCTCCGAAATCGTCTGCCTGGTCGTGCTCCTCCGCTTGCAGTTGCGGCGCTGTTGACATAGAAAACTCCCCAGCAAAAAGTATAGCGCGAGGTCAATGGCGAAAGCGGGGTGTATCAATGCAGCCACCTCCTCTGTTTCGGGTGCCGCATCAATGCGCGTTGAGCACGGTCGTGTACTGGTCCCGCAATTGGGTGAGGATTTGTGCCAGTACTTTTAAGTCGATCATCGTTGTTGCGCTGTCGTGCAGGAGCCGGTCGAACTCCTGCGGGGAAATCTTTGCCGGATCTTTCTCCATCAGCGTAGGCGCGATGGCCTCCACCTGTTGACGGAAAAGCTGGATGGCCTGTGTGTTCGCGATCTCCTGCCCTACATACACATCTGCGTTGCGCTGCACCTCCGCGTAGGGCATGTAGGCCAGCGCTCCTGTATCGCGCGCGGTGCGCCAGGCAGCGTCGCTCATGCCTGACCAGCTGAAGTTTGATTGAATCGAGTGGTGCGTTTTCGGGCTGTCGCGCAAGGCTCTCTCTTCTTCAAGGTTGTGCTCGAAACGCGATCTATCCTGATCGACGTATTGCAGGTCTTCTATCGCTGCTTTCTTATTGTCTTCGATCTCCTGCCGAATATTTTCGCGCGCTTCGTGGACGATCGCCCGGTGATGCCCCCACTCCACCAGTCCTTCTAGGCTTAGCGCGATGAGCAGGCCGCAGGTGATGGTGAACAGGTGGATGAAGAAGTCGCGCCTGGTCTCGATAGGGTGGTGCGGCGGTTCGATGTCCATCGGGAGTGAGCCTCGCGGAGATTTGAACACATACTAGCGCAGCGGAACTGTGAGCTGAGCAGTTCCATTCTGGGCACGATTGGGACCTGCATCCGGTTTATTTGCATGGAGAGCGCGGGCAGATCGGCTACTATTCTCCCGTGAGCGCATTAGCTCAAACAGCAGCGGCGCTTTTGCCATGTGTCATCCGAAGATTCGAGAGGGGAGCCGCACCTGTGATGTTTTCAGTCCGCCTGTTACCTGCTCCTGCTCCGTCGAAACGCGAGGCCGCACAATGAAATCGCTTACCTCCGCACAAAGAATCTTTCTCCTGGTCTGCCTGGTGGGCTGGACAGCCTTCGCATGGTACGCGCCGGAAAACGTCTCGGTCGATGTCTACTTCTTTCGCGATGCGGCCTGCAACTGGGTGCACGGAGGCGGGTTTGGCACCGCGTCGCTTGAAAAGTCGGTCAGCTTCAACCCGGTTCTCTATTCGAGCTATCCTCCGCTTTCGCTCTGGTCGTTCCTTCCCTTCGCGGAGCTTTTCGGCTGCACCTGGCGGGCGGGGAGTATGCATACGCTTGTGCTGACCGCGCTTGGCAACCTGTTTGTGCTCGCCGCCGGGCTGAGGGTTGCGCTGGGCCAGTGGCAGCGGTGGCTGCTGGTGGCGCTTGTGGGTCTTACGCTGCCGCTCGGGTTTCTGCTGGCGGAGTCGGATCGTCCGGAGGAATTGACGTTTCTGCTGCTGGCAGCCCTGCTATGGATGCTAGGCCGGCGCCGGCAGTCTGTAGCCGGGTTCGCTCTACAGGGATTGCTGGCAGGGCTGGCGTTTTTGTCCGAGCCGTTTGGCGGAGTTTTTTCGGTGTTCGCGATTGCCGGGGCGGCGCTTGGCTGGGCGATGCATGAACGCAGCAATGACCAAGTCGCGAACCGCTCGCCATCTGCCCGGCGGAGCTCTTCATCGGAGATGGACCGGCAGTTCGATCTTCGCCGGTTCTTTACGCAGAGCCTCGTCGCAGCTGTTTTCTTCGCATTGCCGCTCGCGATCACCGTCGTCGCGTTTCAGCACCAGGACCCGACGGCGTTGGCGCGCTTTGAGCGCCATGCCCGGCTGGCCGGCACCGATCGAAGCCTGCATTACGGCATGAGCGCCGATACCAACGAGCAAGAGGCGCGCGAGCCGAAGGCCTCGCTCGGGCAGAAGATCCACTATTCCATTGCCTTTCAGGCCGCCAAGGGGCCGATCTTCGAATTGCAGTTTGTCGGCCTGGCGCTGACTGCTGTGCTCGGCGTCGTGCTGGCGCTGAGCTCGCGCTGGCGCGAGGGCTGGCCGGTTTGGGCGATGCTGGCGCTCGGTCTCGTGCTGCCGATTCTGGCCTTCCCAATGCAGGAGAACTATCACACGCTGGGCGAGGCCGCGGTGCCGCTCGCGCTCGCGCTGGGCTGGGCCGGCTACCGGGTCACTCGTCCGCGGCAGAGCATCCTTCTGTTCGCGATCTTCGCTGTGCAACTGCTTTGCCTCCTGCCGAATGCCCTGGTGCAGTTCATCTTCCGCGTCGACGCCCGGCAAAGCGCTCTCGCGGCGGCGGAACAGGCCAGGTTCGTAGGCCAGTACATGCGGTCGCACGGTCTGGGCGACAGCATCCTGATGGTCCCCACAGCCGACTACTACCTGTACAAGCCCGAGCACTCGAACCTGTATAACCCGAACTACTACTCGCAGCGCGAGGGCATGGGGAAGGTCGGCGGGGTGCTAACGTGCAAGACCAGCACTCTTGACTTTTCGGATGTGCCGGTCCCGCCCGCGTTTCCGGGCGATTGGAAGCTTATTGCAAAGGCTGGGCCGCCGGTCGCCGTTACCCTGCTGCACCACCAGGTTATGCATCGCAACTGGAGTTACGGTTGCGATGCGTTTGTGCGGGCCGACGCAGGAGCAGCTGCGACGGAGTAGGCGCCCGCCCATGCTGCGGTCGCCGTAAGCGGTCGCAATTCCAGGGGTTCTCGAGGGGCCTGGTCGGTTAAGATAGGAGAAGCGCCTCCCGGGTAAAGCCTGCTTCTGTGCAGGTCCACTCGCGGCGCGCCTCATCTATGGCAGACGACCAGAATCCCCAGTTACCACTCCCCAACGGCAACGGCAGCGGCTTGAACGGCAACGGCACGGGTGACCCGCCATCCGGCATCAACGCCCCCGGTGCTCCCGGAGCCGCATCGCTCATTTCCATCAACCTTGAAGAAGAGATGCGCCGGTCGTATCTCGACTACTCCATGTCGGTGATCATTGGGCGCGCGCTGCCCGAGGTACGCGACGGGCTCAAACCCGTGCACCGGCGTGTACTTTACGGTATGCACGACATGGGCCTGCAGCCCAACAAAAAGTACACGAAATGCGCCAAGGTCGTCGGTCACGTCATGGGCAACTACCACCCGCATGGCGATGCCTCCATCTACGACACCATGGTCCGCATGGCGCAGCCGTTCAGCCTGCGCTACCCGCTGGTTGACGGCCAGGGTAACTTCGGGTCTGTGGATGGAGATCCACCCGCCGCGATGCGGTACACCGAAGCCAAGATGGCGAAGATTACGGCCGAGTTGCTGGCCGATATCGACATGGAGACCGTCGATTTTGTGCCGAACTACGACGAATCCACGTTTGAGCCCGCAGTGCTTCCGGCTCGCATTCCGAATCTCATCGTCAACGGGTCCAACGGTATCGCGGTCGGCATGGCGACCAATATTCCGCCGCACAACCTCACCGAGGTGCTGAACGCGACCATCTCGCTCGTTAACAATCCTCGAGGTGGTCTCGCGGCAGTGCTCGAACACGTGCAGGGCCCGGACTTCCCGACCGGCGGCTTTATTTATGGAAAGAGCGGCATTGCGAACGCCTACAACACAGGCCGCGGCCGCTTCCTGATGCGCGCCAAAGCCGGCATGGAGAACATTTCCGGCGGCCGCCAGGCGATCATCGTGACAGAGATCCCTTACCAGGTCAACAAGTCCAAGCTCATCGAGCGCATCGCTGAGCTTTACCACGAGAAAGTCATCGACGACATCAGCGACGTGCGCGACGAGAGCGACCGCGACGGCATGCGTATCGTCATCGAGCTTAAACGCGGCGTCGAATCGCAGATCGTGCTGAACCAGCTCTATAAGCACACGCAGATGCAGGAAAGCTTTTCGATGATTTTCCTCGCGGTGGTTAACAACCAGCCCCGCGAGCTGGCGCTGCCGGATGCGATCCTGCACTTCATCGACCACCGCGTCGATGTGGTCCGCCGCCGGACCGCGTTCCAGCTCCGCAAGGCGCGCGAGCGCGAGCATATCCTGCTCGGTTACCAGATCGCGCTTGACCATCTCGACAACGTGATCCGCATCATCCGCGGATCGAGTTCGCGAGCCGACGCACGCGAAAACCTGTTCAGCTTTTTCTCGGGCCGCACCATCACGGTGCGGGGCAATGCGATCGAGGGTGTCACGCTCGACCCGGCAAAATACCTGAGCGATGGCAGCACCATCCTGCCGGCGACGCTGATTCTGAGCTACCGCCAGATCGACGCCATCCTCGAGCTGCAACTCTACCGTCTTACCCAAATCTCCATCGATGAGCTCCTGAACGAGCTCCGCCAGGTGCGCGCCAACATCGCCGAGTTTGAGTCCATCCTGGCGAGCGAGCCCAAGCTGCGCGCGGTCATCGTCAAAGAGCTTGAAGCCGTGCGCGACCAGTACGGCGATGCGCGCCGCACTCACATCCTCGACGAAACCGCCGAGCTGCAGCTCGAAGATCTGATCGCCGACGAGCAGGTCGCGGTCACAGTTTCGCACTCCCAGTACCTCAAGCGAACCCCCATCTCGACCTACCGCCAGCAGCGGCGTGGCGGAACGGGCCGCCTGGGCATGAAGACGCGGGAAGAGGACTTTGTGCAGCAGCTCATCGTCAACTCCACCCACGCTTTTTTGCTCTGCTTTACGAACACGGGTCGCATGTACTGGCTCAAGATCTACGAGATTCCGGACGTCGGCGCGGCCGGCAAGGGCAAGTCGATGGCGAGCCTGCTCAATCTGCAGCCGGGCGAGCAGGTGCGCAACATCCTGGCCGTCCGCAACCTCGAGGAGGAAGGCAAGTACATCTTCTTCGCCACCCGCAAGGGCACGGTCAAAAAGACGCCGCTCAAGGACTTCTGTAATGTGCAATCGCGCGGCATTATTGCGATCGGCATCGATGACGATGACGAGCTGATCGGCGTCAGCATCACGGACGGAAAGCAGATCGTTTTTCTGGCGACGCATGAGGGTCTCGCAATTCGCTTCGGCGAGGAGAATGTCCGCTCCATGGGCCGGCCGGCTTACGGCGTGCGCGGCATTGACCTGCAAAAGAAGGACTACGTCGTAGGCCTGGCTGTAACGCCTGCCGAGCGGACGAAGGGCGAAAACGGCGGGCATACGCCGTCGCTGATCCTGACTGTCACCTCCAACGGCTTCGGCAAGCGCACCGATGTCGACGCGTACCGCTTGCAGACGCGCGGCGGCAAAGGCGTGATCAACCTGAAGACCAGCACGAAGAACGGCATGGTCAACGCCATTCAGCTCGTCGACGAAACCTCGGAGCTCATGGTCATCTCGCAATACGGCAAGATCATCCGCATCGACACCAAAACCATCCGCGCCGCCGGCCGCTCCACCCAGGGCGTTAAGCTCCTCAACCTCGACCCCGAGGACAAGGTAGCCGCCGCCGTCGTCATCCCCCCGGAAGAGCTCAAGGACGACGCCCCACCGCTGCTGCAGTAGGCGACGTCGGAGCAGGACTTTGAGGAGGAACAGCATGATCGTGGTCACAGGGGCCACCGGGCAGTTAGGCCGGCAAATCGTCGAAGGGCTTTCAACGCGACTTCCGAGTGCCCAGATTGCTGTGAGCGTTCGCGATCCAGAAAAGGCTAGAGATCTTGAGCAGCGTGGCATTCGAGTGTGCAGGGGCGATTTCGCGGATCCCTCTACCCTGGCGAAAGCCTTCGAGGGCGCTGAACAAGTCCTGATTATCTCTGCAAACAAGCTCGGCGAAGAGGTGATCCGGCAGCACGGCAATGCGATCCAGGCTGCCAAGGACGCCGGCGTGAAACGCATCCTCTATACCAGCCACCAGGGAGCAAACCCGTCGTCAGCCGTTGCCTTCGCGCGAGATCATGCGGCAACGGAGGCGCTGCTTCAGTCGTCCGGGGTTCCGTTTGTGTCCCTGCGTAACGGGTTCTATGCGGAATCGGCTTTGTATCAACTGGGTGGAATGAAAGAGACCGGCCGGCTTGCTTTGCCGGAGGATGGTCCGGTCTCCTGGACCGCTCGCGCCGACCTCGCGGAAGCGGCCGTGGCTGCACTTACCGACACGAGTCTCTTCCATGGCATCACACCCCCGCTGACCGCTTCTGAAACTCTGGTTTTTGCAGACATTACCGCGCTTGCCTCAGAGATTCTCAAGCGTGACGTAAGCAGAATCGTCGTCAGCGATGCTGAATACCGGACGGCCCAGCTTGCGCATGGATATCCCGAGGGGATGGTCGACATGCTTGCATCGCTGTTTGACGCCACCCGAGCTCGTGAATTCGACGTCATCGATCCAACTCTGGAGCGAATCCTGGGGCGCAAACCCACGTCCATGAGCGAGACCCTTCGCAAGTTCTTGTCATAACGCGAGGCAAAGCCTTGGTAACTCGGCAATTGGTCTAAGCGCAGGAGGCAGGAAGCACTCCCTGCCGTTTGTTAAACGCACCACTTCTGCGTCTGCAGCAGGCCTGCAACCCTGCATCCCTGCATCCTACCAACCGGAAGTTGCGCGTGATCTATGCGCTTCACTTCAGGAGAAAAACGAATGGCGTCCAAAGGATTGGCACTGGTTACCGGTGCGTCGAACGGAATTGGGTATCAATTAGCACTGGAACTGGCAAAAGACGGCTACGATCTCGTCATCGCCGGCAAGGAACAGGACCTCACGGCGACAGCCGCAGCGGACTTCAAAGCCGAAGGCGTCCAGGTCACCTCATACGTCGGCGACCTCAGCAAATTCCAGTCCAACATGGACCTCTGGAATCAGGTCGAGTCCAGCGGACGCCCCCTCGATGTCGCCTGCATCAACGCGGGCCTCGGCGTCGGCGGCGACTTCGTCAGCACCTCACTCGAGCAGGAAATGGAAATCATCGGCGTCAATTGCGCTTCCACGGTCCACATCGCCAAGCACGTCACCAAGCAGATGGCGGCTCGCGGCGAAGGGCGAATTCTGTTCACAGCATCCATCGCAAGCGAAATGCTCGCCCCGGGCGAAGCGGTCTACGGCGCCTCGAAAGCATTTGTGCTCCAGTTCGCGAAGAATCTCCGGTATGAGCTCAAGGATGCGGGCGTCACGATCACTGCCCTGCAGCCCGGGCCGGTCGACACGAACTTCTTCAACAATGCCGGTGTGAGTGACACAAAGGTGGGCACTGAAGGCAAGAAGGAAAGTGAGCCGAACGACGTAGCGCGCCAGGGCCTGAAGGCGCTGTTCGCCGGTGACGAGCACGTGTATGCGGCATCGCTGAAAACGAAGATCGAAGGTGCCGTCATGGGCATTGTCCCTGAGGGTGTACAGTCTGCCATGCATAAGAGCATGTTGGAGCCGGCCAACAAGTAGCCTGTCGTTTTAGCAGAGCTGCAAACGGCGCCCTTGGGCGCCGTTTTTCTTTGAAGCTATTTTGAAGCAGTTTCAGGCTGCATCTCGGCCTGAAGCCTAAGCAAGCTGCCCGATGCTGCGACAGGAGAGTCTTGGGCGTTGCGCCCAGAACATTGCAGCCGGGTACCCGCGGTCCCTAGTGATCCGCGGGATGGACTCAGGTACGTAGTGTCCGGTTCTGTTTTGCAACCTACACATTTCGCTGGTAGAAGGACAGAAACCCGCGCTAGACTTCTTCGCAAATCCCTCCGTGAGGAGCGTTCATGATCTCTACCGCCGATGCCGGTACGAACTTTGAAGCGGAAGGAGCCGTGCCAACCCCGTTCGGGCGTGTTCTGCTTACCTTCACAGCGCCCTCACGCGCTTTTGCCCGGCTCGGCTCCGGGGGGAGTTGGTGGCTCCCTTACCTGCTGCTCGCGCTCATCAGTCTCGGCTTTGCCGCTTCGGTCGGTGCCAGAGTTGGGTGGGAGACAGTTGCCCGGAACAATCTCGCGAACTCGCCGAAGCAGCAAGCGCGGCTGGAGCAGGCCCCAGCCGCCCAGCAGGAACAGCAGATTGCTCTGATCGCGCGGATCACGCGCACAACCAGTTACATCGGCTTTGTGCTAGGGCCGCTTATTTTTGCGGCGATCATCGCCGGAATCCTGCTTGCCTCGCTCAACTTCGCGTTGGGGGGCCAGGCGCGCTACGGCTCTCTGTTCGCCGTCTATTTCTTTTCCTCGCTGCCCCAGGTACTCAAGCTCCTGCTTGCCATCCTTACCTTGTTGTTCGGCGTCGGTGCTGAAACCTTCCAGATGAACAATCCGCTTGGCAGCAATCCAGGTTTTTACCTGGTTGGCTCCGGCGTCCCGCACTGGGCAATTTCCGTGCTGAGCTGGTTTGATGTCTTCCTGATCTGGCAACTGGTTCTGCTAACGATCGGCAGCGCCATTGCGGCAAAGGTAAGTCGGGGAAAGGCGGCGGCAATGGCGCTTGGATGGACCCTGGCCTTTGTCATTCTAGGGGGAATCTTCGCCGCACTGACCTAGATTCGCAAAAGCATAGGAGGAAGGCCCGTCACACCCCTCTCACGCTCGGAGCAGAATCATAGTTGCTGTGTCGACTCCGACTTGAACGGGAGTGCGGCTAATTGTGAGGAAGAGCCGCGTCCGGTGTCGCGGGTCACCTTACGCGTCGTAGGATTCTGCTTTCAGTGTGGAGCATCAGCAGGTCATTCCGGCACATGGAGTGTGAGGCTGCCGATGACAACAATGAATCGGGAAGCCTTGATTAAAATTTCGCGATCAGTGTGACGCCTGCGATCAGCAAAACGGCGCCCACGCCGCGGGCCAGGTTGAGCGGATGGTGCTCCATGCGGAACCAGCCGTAGTGGTCGATGAGCAGCGAGGCGAGGAGCGAGGCGGTGACCGTAAAACCCATGAAGGGACCGGCGCCGACCTTGTTGACTTGCGTGAGCCCCGCGTAGACCTGCACCGCGCCCACCAAACCGCCGATCACGGCCCACCAGGGGAGGCCGGCAATGTCCTTTGCGGTCGGCAACGGGTTCGGCAGGATGAGGAAGAGCCCCGCGAACAGGAAAGTGATAAGCGCGAAGGAGACGGTGGAGGCGAGATAAGGGTTGACCAGCGAGTGCTTGAGCTGGCCGTTCATTGCGGCGCCGCAGGCCTGCAGCGCGCCGCCGAGAATGATGAAGGGGAAAATCCATTTCGCGTCCATGCGGGTGGTCTCCTGCTGTATGCAGATGCATCTTCAGGAATGCGCGAACTGCATGAGCAGGGCGCCGCCGATGGCACAGACGAGAGCCGCCGGCATGGCTACTAGGCCGACTTTCAGGAAGTCGAGGAAGCTGACGTTGAGATTTTCCTTGCGCAGCGCCAGCAGCCACAGAATGGTTGCCAGCGAGCCGGTGACGGAAAGGTTGGGGCCTAGGTCGACGCCGATCAGGACCGCGTTCGCGATAAGGCCGTTGGCGTGGGCCGTGTGCAGGGTGGAGCCGGCAAGCAGCCCAAGCGGAAGATTGTTGACGAGGTTGTTGCCGACGCCGACAGCAAACGCGGCCAGCATGGCGCCGGCAGCCTGCGGCAGGGTCTCCGCCCAGGCGAGCGCGCGCCCTGTCCAGGTGAGCGCGCCGATGCTTTCGACCGCATCGACCAGCACGAACAGGCCCGCGACCAGCGCGAGCGTCGGCCAGCTTATCTCGCGTGCCAGCTTGAGGGGGCTGGTGCGCGCCTTGAGCGAAACCGCGGCCGTGACCGCGAGCGCGGCAACGCACGTCGGCAGGCCCAGGTCAAGGTCGAACGAGGACGCGGTGAGCAGCGTTAGGATGACGAGCGCGAGGCCGCCCAGAACCAGCTTGCCTTCGGCGCGCAGAGGTGCGCCGTCCACGTCAGTTTGGATCGCTCCCGAGAGCGCTTTGCGGAAGAGCAGGCGAATCACCAGGTAAGTCACGAGAATGGAAGCGATGGAAGGCACGCCGAAGGACAGAAGCCAGCGGCTGAGAGGCGGCATGCCCTGGCGAAAGACCACGAGGTTCGCGGGGTTGGAAATGGGCAGCACGAACGACGCGGCGTTGGCGATGAGGGCGCAGGCGAACAGGTGCGGCAACGGTTGGGCGCGTGCTTTTTTGACAGCGGCGAGGATGGCGGGTGTGAGCACCACGGCGGTCGCGTCGTTGGACATGAAGACGGTGACAGCCGTGCCGATCGCGTAGACGAGTGTAAACAGCCGCGCGGCGGACCCGTGCGAGTGACGGACGGCGGAGGAGGAGACCCAGTCGAAAACGCCGTGATCCCGCGCGAGCTCGGAGAGCAGCATCATGCCGATGAGGAAGAGGTAGACGTCGGAGCCTTCGGCAATGGCGCAGCCCGCGAGTCGCAGCGGGATGAGCCGCAGCGCGACCAGCAGCACGGCTCCACCTCCCACCCAGTACACCTCTGCAATGCCCCTCGGACGCACCAGCATGAGCAGGATGCTGAGGGCCACGATTGCGATCAGGACAACGTGGGCGAGTGGAGGAGGGAACATCGAGATGCGGGCCGCCTTCCGTATCAGCTATGGAGAGGATGCCGAAAGCGGCTGCCGCGGAAGTTTCGCGCTTTAGTTCGGAGCCTTGTCTCCACCCTGCGCCGGGGTGTGGGCCAGGTGGTCGTAGTTGAGAATGGCGTTAAAGACCAGGCCGTAGGTGCCGATGGTTTCGCCGCGGTAAATCGGGTTGATGGCGAACAGGAGCACGTTGCCGTCGCCGAGGTGGGCGTCGACGACGGCGGCGTGGGCGGCGAGGGGCTCCGGGTTTTCAAGCAGGCCCGAAAGGAGCAGCTGCTTGGTGTCGGCGAAGCGCAGCAGCACTTCGGGGCGCAGCGCCGGCGGGATGACGTAGGGGTTGTTGCGGGCCTGCTCCTCGTTGAGCGGGACGGGCTGCCAGGGCTGTACGTTGGGCAAAGCCGGTGGCGGCTGCGGGGTGCGGTCTTCGGGCAGGTCGTCGTCGTTAGGGCCGCCGCGGCCGGTGACGCGGTGGGTATTCTTTTCGGTCGGGATCGCACCGGAGCCGCCGGTGGTATTGCTGACGTTGAAGGCGAGACCGGATTCGCTGTAGACCGGAAGAGTGCCGGAGTAGCCGTAAGTGACGGGGGCGTTGTTCGCGACCGGAACCGAGCCGAGAATGCTGCCGGTCAGCTTAACCGTGCTGGTGGGTGCGATGGTGACGCCGGGCGCGAGGCCTGTGTCGATCGCGAACGCGGAGCTGTCTTCGCTGGTGATGAGCAGGCCGCCGGCTTGCACAAAGGCGCGGAGGTGATCGACGCCTGCATTACCGAGGCCGGGGCGCATGTCCGGGGTTTGGTCGATGCGGCCGAGGTTGGGGGTGAGGTCGGTTTTCATCCAGGGCTGCGCGTTGCCCCATAATGGAAGCCCGTCGATGATCTGCCGGGCGGAGGTGCGGCCCGTGACCGGCGCGAAGAGAATGACGTCGTACTTCGAGCGCAGGTCGGCTTCGGCGGCCGCGGTCTGGGTGTTGATGTAGGTGTACGGGATGCCGAGGGAGTCGAAGGCCTCGCGCCACCAGCCTTCGGTTTGCGTGGCGAGCCAGGTGTGCATCATGGCGATGCGGGGCAGGTGGTCGAGGGTGTGGGACTTGACCGTGGGCATGGCTGGAAGCGAACCCTCAGGCGACAGCCCCAGCTTGTTCAGAGTGAGTTCAAATTGGGGATCGCTCGCGCCTACGCCGGAAACGATCATGCTACCGGGGGCGAAGGTGGTGCCGAAGGAGGGGAAGGCTTCGTCAAGAATCGTGATTTTCGCTTTTGGAAAGGCGTAAGCGAGAGCAAGGAGGCTGATTTGCCCGGTGTTTTTGAAGAGGAAGTTGTTGTCCGGGGTGCTAAGCCGGCTCGGCGCGTAGGTGTCGGGATCGACGTTGCGCGTCATCTTCGCATGCAGGATCGCGGGGTCGGTAACGCGGGTGACCTTTGCGTTAAAGAGCAGGCTGAAGGACCAGGCGGTGTCGTCGTAGGGATGCTTTTGCGGGTCGTCGGGCGCCCAGTACTGGCGATCGAGCAGGGCGTCGGCTACGCGGGAGTAGGGCTGGTCCATGCGGATAACCCAGGAGCCGGACGGGAAAGTTTCGCTCACGGCCGGCGCGGGCGCATCCGCGCCGGAGCTGCCGACAATGCCGGATGGGTTCGCGCTGCCCTGGGGCGGCGGCGCGGTGCGTGGGGCGTTTTCTCCGGTAGCCGCTGCGCGATCGCTGGCCGGGCCGGAGACAGTCGCGGGCTCGGACAGCGCGGAGATCTCCACGTGCTGTTTAGCAAGCGTGCGCAGCAGGGCTTGCCGGCGGTTGCGAAAGGCGGGGTCGGCGGCGAGCACATACGCGGCTGGGCCGGTGCTTGCAGGCTTCGCAATCGAGCGCTTTGCCTTCAGATAGTAGTTATCGAGAAAATGCTCGCGATTCTGCGCGAAATAGGAGAGCGTCGTCAGCAGCGCGCTCTGCTCGTAGTTATTGTTGTCGCGCTGCGACCACATAACACTCGCGATTGGCGGATTTTGGCGGTACCAGGCCCGGCTGTACTCGTCCGGCGTCAGGATGCGGCGTTCGGTGTCGGCGCCGCCGTTGCCGAAGGTTTCATACAGGCGGCTGATGCCGTTGTGCATGCCGGCCAGGAACATGAGATAGCCGGGGCTCCAGGTATCGAACTCTCCGTGGGTGAACACGCCGGGCAGCCCGAAATTCTGCATCTGGCCTACGTTGTTCCAGCCGAGCGCGGCCCACTCATCGGCGAGCAGCGGGTCGATCCAGGAGTTATAGGGACCATCGCCGACGGTGTTGTCATAGAGGAACGGCACCGACTCATGGAGATCGTGTAACACCTGCGCGTGAAACTTGAGAAAGGTGTCGAGCACGTGCTGGGTGAGGTCGAGCGTCATCGCCATGGCGTCGCGGTTGTTATCGTGCGCGACATAGTGGCCCCAGTACAGCAGGCGCGGATAGGTCTCGTTGGGGTGGGCTAAGTGCCAGTTATAGACGTCGACCATGCGGTCGCGGCCATCGACCTCGACGACCGGTGTGATGAGCACGACCATGTGGGTGCGGATGTACTGGATGTACGGGGAGTCGTCGACCGCGAGGCGATAGGCGAGCTCCATGAGCGCGGTGGGCGCGCCGGTCTCGGTGGAGTGGATGGTGCCGGTGATGTAGTAAACGGGGAAGCTCTGCCGGGCCAGCGTGGCTGCTTGCTCGTCGGTGATGCCGGAGCCGCCGGCGGCAGCGGGTCGCGGATCGGCCAGCTTCGCGAGCCGTGCGCTGTTCGCGTCCATCTGCTTCAGGAGCGACTCATCGCCAATTGCGGCGGCGATCATCTCGCGGCCTTCCTCGCTCTTGCCGATGGAGAACACCCTAACGCGCGGCGTGTGCGCTTCGAGCAGGCGGAAGTACTTGTACACATCCTCGGCATAGGGCAGTTTCCCGGGTGCGCCCGAGACATCGCCCAGCACCGCGGCCGGGGTCGGTACGGTTTTCGACGCCGGCAGATAATCGGTCAAAGACGAGTTGAAGTAGGGTTCGGTTGTGTACTTCGCGATGGCTGCCGTGTAGCTCTGGTCGACCGGCTGCTTCGCGTCGCGCGCGTACTCCTGCTGCATGACGGGCGGCACAGCGGGCGCGGGCACCTGCGCGGCTGCGAGGTGAAAAGCGAACAGAAGGGCAGCCAAGGCGGAGAGAAATCGTGATGTCACAGGCAGGCTCCAGGAAAAGTTCGGAAATTACTGCGCTTTGGCAGGCGCTGGCGCCGTGGACGCGAGCCCAAGATATTTGTCATACCAGCCGAACCAGCGCTGGTACCGGTCGCGAATGAACGAGGGCCGCGTGAAGCCGTGGAACTGGCCCGGGTAGACGATCAGCTCCGCCGGCGTGCCGACGCTTTTAAGCGCCTGGTACATCTGCTCGCCGCCTTCGACCGGCACGTTGAAATCCTTGTCGCCGCCCATGAACAGTGTGGGCGTCTTGATGCGGTCGGCGTGGAAAAACGGGTACGAAAGCTTGACGTAGAGCTCGGGATGCTTCCACGGCGGGCCGATCTCGTTGTCGTACTGCAGGATGTACTGGTCCACGCCGTAAAGGCCGAGCAGGTTGCCCATGCCCGCGCCGCTCGAGGCCGCCTTGAAGCGCGTAGTGGTCGCGATGGTGTAATCGGTGAGGATGCCGCCGTAGCTCCAGCCGCCGACGACGAGCTTGTCCCCGTTGATGTTTCCGGTCGCGATCGCCGCATCGACCGAGGCGAGCAGGTCGGCAACTTCTTTGTTGCCCCAGTCCGCGTTGATGGCGTGGCTGTACTCGAAGCCGCGGCCGTTGGAGCCGCGATAGTTCACGTTGAGCACCGCATAGCCATGCGCGGCGAAGAGCTGGCGCTCCGTTTCGAAGCTGTGCTCGTCCTGCGCGGTGGGGCCGCCGTGGATGAACAGCAGCATCGGCGCTTTGGTGCCTGCCTTATAGCCCACCGGCATGGTGAGCAGGCTGTGCACTTCATTGCCGTCCTTTGTCTTCGCGGACAAGTCCTGCGCGGGTGCAAGATCGAGCGTGGCCAGCAGCGCGTCGTTGTGTTTCGTGAGCTTGCGCAGCGTGCTCTCTTCGACCGCGTACAGCTCCGGCGCGTCGGCGTCGGTTGTCCACTCGACGACGGTGTGGCCGGCTGCCTGTGCGCCTCCGTTCGCCACACCCAACCCGATGGTGAGCCGTCTCGGTTCGCCGCCGGCGAGCGGAAACTGCGCCAGGTATTGGCTGCGGTCATCCGTTACGGTCGCGAGCAGCGCCGAGCCGTCCTGCGTAAACACCGGTGCGCCGACTGGACGATCAAGCCTGGCCGCCAGCAGCTGCGGCGCGCCGCCCGCGGCCGAGATTACGGCGAGCTGGCTCTGGTTGTAGATCGAATAACCGGGCAGCGCGGCCTGGCGATAGGCGATGCGGGTGGAGTCCGGGCTCCAGGCAAGCGGACCCTGGTCGGGGCCCTTGAAGGTGGTGAGCCGGCGCGGCGCGCTGTTGGGCGCGGCATCGACGACAAACATGTCGGGATTGTCGACGCGGTCGGGGTCGGGCTGCTCCTGCGCGCTGATGTAGGCGATGTGCTTGCCGTCGGGCGAGTACTCGGCCTCGTGCTCCTCGTGCGCGTTGTCGCTGGTCAGCTTGGTGAGCTTGCTCGTGGCAATGTCGAACAGGAACAGGTGACTGCGCTTTTCTTGCACGGTTAAAGACAAGTACCCTTCGATGTCCTGCTTGAAGTGGTAGCGGTCGATGACGACCGGCTTCGGCGGCACGGGCTTGCCGGTCTTTTTCGCTTCGTCTTCGTCGGGTTCGTCTTTGGCGCGCAAGGTCAGCAGCAGTTGTTTTGAGTCCGGCGACCAGCGGTAGTCGCTCAGGTCTTCTTTTACATTGGTCAGCTGCCGCGCTTCGCCGCCGCGCCGGTCCAACACCCACACCTGCGAGCCTTTGGCCTTACCGGGGCGGCCGGAAAGAAACGCGAGATATCGGCCATCGGGGCTCCAGCGCGGGGCGCTTGCGCCTTCCGTGTCGTAGGTCAGTTGGATATCTTCGCTGCCGTCCCAGCTCACCATCCACAACTCGCTGACGCTCTTGTCGGCCTCGGTGTCAGTATGGCGTAGCGTGTAGGCGATCCACTTGCCGTCGGGCGCGATCTCCGGCCGGCCCACCTGCTGCAGTTTGGCGAGATCGTCGAGCGTCATGGGGTGCCGAGCGGGGGCCTGGGCCAACAGCGAAGAGGCGGGCAGGGTGACAACGGCAAGCAGCAAGGAGGCGAGCGAGGCGACGTGCGGCGGCATGGCGCGAGTGTAGCATCCGTTTCTGTGTACAGCGTGGACTGTTGCTCTACGCTTCTGCCGCCCTGCTCAGGCCGCGTTTGAAGAGGGAAGGTTTAGGGCAGCTTGACCACCGTGAGCTCCACCTGCGTCGTCCGATCAACCGTAGGATCGTCTGAAGAAAAGAGCAGCGTCGGTTTGCCGAGGTCGAGAACAAAGTTGGAGTTCCACTTGTTTTGGCGTATCAGGGGTTGTGTCGCGTTGGCGCTTGAATTTTCGGTCGCAACGGACGAAAGTTCTGCCGTGACGACAAGCGCCAACTGATGCGTACCCGGAGCATACGCCGGCGCAGGTGTGGCTAGTCGAAAATCGAAGTTCGCACCCACATCGAGGTACACAATCTGCGATGCTCCCGTAGAAATAGGTACTTTGACTCCAGATCGAATGGAGCTATCGCCGTTGTGTTCATTCGTCAGCAGCGCGGAGTAGCTGCGACTGCCGCTGATTTTGCCCGCCGCGAACTCCCGTACGACAAAGGTGAGCTTATAAGTTGCCGTCGGTCCGGTTGCACTCGGCGGCGCAGCTGCCGGTTGGCTTTGCGCGCTTGCCAACGCGGGGCAGCTGCATAGAAGGACAAGGGCGAACACAGTACGGAGCAGCGATTGCATGGAAGTTCTCCTTAATTGTCTAAAGGGGTGGTGGTAACTGGATCGAGCGTGATCCTGCTGATCTCGATTGGGGGAATCGTGACAGGTGCTGCCATATCGGTCCGAGGCAACGGTTTCCCGGGTAAGGAGGCGAGCCGAAGCAGCAGGCGCTCCTCCGGCGACGGCGGTATATTCCGAAACGGCTGGCTTTTCACCGCGACGGAAACCGCTCGCGGGCGGCGCCTGGGTGCGAGCGGCGCCGTGGCGATCCGGGTCGCGGGAGCCGGTCGAGGGACAGCGGCAGGTACACGTGGGCGGCTGCTTTCGCTTGCCAGGCTTGCGATTGCTCGCGTGCGATGATTCGCCGCCGGTCGAGTGAGCACAAGTGCCACGCACACCAGTACCACCAGCACGCCCGCCGCTGCGAACCCAACACGCCAGCCGAAAACGGTGCGAGGACTTCGCGCCTCCCCTGTCACCCGTGCGAGGACGCGCCCTTCCAGGCCGTCGCGCGGTTGTGCCGACGCGTAGCTTTCGATCGCGGCATCGAGCCATGCGTCTTCCTTGTCGATCTCGATCTCGGGCAAACCCCGTTCATCGCGCACGGTGTACCTCCTGGCTCATCGCGCGCAGCTTCTCGCGCAGCAGCGCTCGCGCTTCCATTACGCGCCGCCTCACCGTGCTCTCCGGCAACCGGAGCAGGGCTGCAACTTCCGCCGAGCGCATCTCCTGAATGGACGAAAGTACCAGCGGCTGCCGCAGCGCTTCGGGCAGGGTGTCGATGAGCCGGTGCACGGTGGCGTGGGTGTCGGCGTCGATCGCCTGCTGCTCCGGACTGGGCTCGCGGCTAGCCGGCTCGCTCGCGGCATTCTCATCAGAACGCTGGGAAGAGGCACGTCGTATCTCACGCGAACGCATTCCTTT
>CAXTSA010000021.1:0-17957 GCA_964246755.1 uncultured Acidobacteriaceae bacterium | reverse complement strand
CACCTTCCAGGTCACGCTCTGCCCGGGCGCCAGCGTCACCATCCCGGTGTCGGTGTCGTTTCCATGGCCGTGCCACTCGCCGCCGAACGGGTCGGCGAAGTTGAACTGTTCTTCGATTGCGGCGAAGCTCTTGGTCGGCGGCGCGTATACCTGCACTGTCTTGATCTCAGGCGACAGGCCCTGCACACGGATGCCGTATCTGGCTGCCGGGTCGATCAGTTCGACGTTCACAGCCCCATCCGTGCGGGTGAGAGTGGAAAAATTGTCATCGAGGAACTGCTGCCCAAGCGGCTTGCCTCCCATCGCGTTGAAGTCATAGGGTGTTCCGGCTACCGGCTTCAGCTCCCCGGTAGGGAACACGTCGTCGTAATTATTGACGGTGGCGAGTTTCGCCGCTGGGACGTGCAGCCGGGCCTGCGTCCGGTCTCCGCTCGGAATGGCAAAGTACGGGTGCCAGCCAATGGACATCGGCTCGGCCACACTGCCCACATTTTTGGCCGTGATGGTGGCCGTGACCGAGTCGCCCGCGAGCGCGATCAAGAAGTTCAGATCAGTGTTCGACAACCAGTGGCCACCGAAGTTGCCGGCGTGTAGGATGCCGCTCACCGTCTGGCCGTCGGAGTTGCTCGTCCTCTGGATGTTCTCGACCTTGCTCGCCAGGATCAATCCGTGAATGGCGTGCTTGCGTGCCCCAGGTTTTTTGCCCGCAAAGTCCGCCGGCAGCGTTAAGGCTTGCCCGTGCCAGCTTGTGGTCACGCTGTTGCCGTCCGCTGTCAGTTTGCCGAGGATGCGATTCGGATAGGGAACCAGAAAGGCGCCACCGAAGGAGAAGCTCATCTTTCCGAATGGATCGTCCGGTCCGCCGTTCAGCACTCCGGCCGCCTCTTCAATGCCGGGCGATGCCAGCAGGTTGACTTCGCCTTTGCCGGGCAGGTTCGCGGTGATCTGAAAGAGGTTGAAGCCGCGGCCGGGCAGAATAGTCGCCGAAACGAACTGGGGTGTTGTCGAGTCGGTGCTCGGGGCGCGGCGCAGGGTCACGACGTCTTCGCCGCCGACCTGCACGGCTTTATCGGTGAGCAGCGGCTTGGGCGCGCCCGTGTCGGAAGGGTGAATGTGCTTGCCGCAACCGGAAAGGGGCAGCAGCAGGGCCGCGCCGGCGAGGAGCAAGGGCGAAGCGGAACGGAAGCAGGAGATAGGCAAAGGGTGTTCCTCGACAGATGGGGTGTGCGGCAGAGAGAGTTCTGCGGCGAGCCGGTTTGTGCGGCGAGCCAATTCTACGATGCGCAGGGCTGCCCGTTGCAAATGAATCGAGCGCGGTCCGCCCCGGCGGTCCGTCGTGCATCGCGAGCATCGATTGCTGAATCCGTCCCTTCATGCTGAGAATTCCCCCGAGTGACGATGCGCAGACGGACCATGGCCTGGGTTCGGGGCCGCCCCCGACGCTTGCCGCGCTCAATGCGGAGGTAGTCGCGTGCGAGCGCTGCCCGCGGTTGCGCAACTATTGCGAAGGCATCGCGCGAGAGAAACGCCGGGCCTACCGGCACGAGGAGTACTGGGGCAAACCGGTGCCCAGCTTTGGCGACCCCCAGGCGCCCGTGCTGCTGCTGGGTCTCGCGCCCGGCGCGCACGGGTCTAACCGCACCGGCCGCCCGTTTACCGGCGACGGCTCCGGCGCTTTTCTGTATCCGCTGCTGTGGGAAGCCGGTTTTGCCTCCCAGCCCCGCGCAACCGCCCGCGGCGACGGCATGGAGCTGCACGGCGCGTGCATCACCTCAGTTGTTCGCTGCGCGCCGCCCGACAACAAGCCGAACGCGGCGGAGCTGGCGAACTGCGCCCCCTACCTGGACCGGGAGCTGGCTTTGCTGACACAGCTGCGTGTGGTTCTGGCGCTGGGCAAGGTCGCCTTTGACGGCTATACCGCTTACCTGCAGCGCAGGGGTCTCCTGCAAGGTTTGGCCAAACGCAGCGATTTCGTGTTCTCCCACGGCGCGGAGTACGCGCTGCCCGACGGCAAATGGCTGCTCGGCACCTATCATCCATCACTGCAAAACACGAACACGGGCCGGCTCACCGCTCACATGCTCCTGCGGGTTCTCGTCCGCGCGCGCGAGCTTGCCGGCCTCGGGTGACCCGGAACGAGACACAACGGGGGCGCCAGCCTGATCTGTGCCTTCGGAAGCATCTTCGGGTTCCGGAGCCAGCATCCACGCGTGAGTTCCTGCGACTTCCTGGAAGGCCCAACCCATGCTCGTCGATATTCTTATTGTCATTCTGGTCCTCATGCTCATCGGCTCGCTGCCCTCCTGGCCCTACAGCCGCAATTGGGGGTACTACGGTACGGGCGGCATCGGCACGGTGCTGCTGATCGTGGTGCTGCTCATGCTGCTTCATGTGTTCTAGGGTTTGTTCGCCGCGCGCGCTCAGTCCGCGAGTGTGACTGCGTCGCCGCGCCGAATGGTCCCTTCCTCTGTCACCGTGGCGTACACCCCGGCGCATCGCTCGTGCGCCGTGGCCACGTGGCGGATGATCTCGCCGTTCGCTTCACCTGTATCCGGATCGAGGGTGATGATTTTGCAGCGGGGATCACGCTTGACGATCTCAAGCAGGGCCTGGTCGCCTACCCGGAGCCTACGGCCCACAAAACTGTCCTCACGAAAGCCATCGGGCGCGTGCAGGTCGACATAGATGTTGGCGCGAAACCGTCGCTTGTCCACCGCCAGCCCGAGTTCACCGGCAAGTTGCCGAGCCGTCTGGATGGAAAACAGCGAGACCGGGAACTCATCGGCCATCGCGGAGTCGGAGCGCACGAGCGACAGGGTTTGCGCCTGGCGCAGCCCCTGCGTGAGCAGACCCGGCAGGCGCCCGTCGTCGATCGCGAGCGTCTCGCCCCAGGGCGTTTCGACGTCCAGCCCAGCATCGCCCATTTGCCGTTGACCGGACTGCTCCTGCTCCCGATAGAAGGGCCGGTAAAGCAGCATCTGCTCCTGCGCGCGACTCGTGAGATACGGCGCTGAACGGGGAGCCGCGGAGCTGTGAAATGCGAACCGGCGATCCCCGGAGATGCCGCCCGCTCCGAGGTAAATCTCCCTCAGCTCTTCTCCGCGCATGCTCTTGACCGGATAGCGCCAAAGGCTCTCGACATGTCCCACGTGTTCCATGTTCTTCTTGAAACCCTTATCGGCAGGCGGCCGATACCAGCATAGGGGATACGCCCCCCTCGCCCTCAACCTGCTCCCAAATCTCGCCCTGAAGCTCGCTCTGGATACCTCGGTGCCCTTGCTGCCTTCGGACTCGGCTGCGATGCTATCGGTATGCCTTTTGCAAACCGCGCTTGTCGCTGGACGAATGTGCGCTGCCTGCTGTTCCTCACAACGGTGTTCTTCTACGCGTCCGTCACCCCGGCGCTGCTGGCCCAGGCCGGGCCAGCCCGAGCCCAAGACAAAACCCAAACCGAAACCCCGCCAAGCGGCAACCCGACTGGCGTCCCGGCGAAGGCGCCTGCGCCGGTAAATCCGGACGTGGATATCGATGCGAGAAGCCGGCAGATTCTGGCGAACCTGAGCGCGGTGATCCGCTACTACCGTGTGTCGCTGACCCCGATCCAGAAAGTAGGCGAGCCCAGCGACGCCCTGTATCGCGATGAGGCGGTCGTGAATGCAAAGGGGGTCGCGAACTATGCTTTCCTGTCCGCGAAGGCGGAGGCCGCCCTGCTGGCTGCCTATCAAAAGCAGCGTGCCGGCACGCCGGCACAGCAGGGAGCGCAGCAGCCCGACGCTCAAACGGCCGAGGGCGAAGCGGAAAAGCTCCAGACAGCGCAGAACAACGTCGCCAAAAGAACCGAGGATCTCAAGGCGCAGCAGGCAGCAATTGAGGACCAGTTGAAGCGCGCACGGGGCAAAGCAGCGCAGGCGCTTCGCGCGCAACAGGGGCAGGTTGCGGGCGAGCTGGAACTGAACGACGCTATGAGCGATGCGCTCGGCAAGATCGTGGGGATGTCCGACACGCAAGGACACAAGGGGCTGGCGGCCGACGTGGACCGGCTCGAGCGGACCGCGCCGGAGCTGACGGACCCGAAGGCGAAGACTGTACCTGGCAACCTGGAGAGCTTCCAGGGAGCGAGCTCAGCCGGGGTGAGCAGCCAGGCGATTGTGCTGTTTCAGCTTCTCTCGACGAGGAGCGCAATCGATGGCTGGGTCGCGCAAACAGACGCGCTCCACGCCCAGGCACAAGATCTCAGAACGCCCCTGATGAAGATCATGCGGAGCACGTTGCAGAGAGGGCAGGAGCTTTCGCAACCGCAACCGGCTCCCGCGGGAGCAACGATCACGGCGGACCCCGAGCAGACCAGGGCGAATTTTAATTCCGTGGCGACATCCTTCAAGATGCTGAGCACCGCGTCTGTGCCCCTAAGTCAGGAGATCATCACGCTCGAGCAAAGCCGGTCCAACCTGCTCGCGTGGCGGGCGGCGGTCCAGGCGGAGTACCGCAGCGTGCTGCGCTTGCTGCTTGGCCGCGTCCTGGTCATCGCGATCGCGCTTTGCGTGCTGCTGGCCATCGGTGAGGTGTGGCGCCGGGTGACCATCCGGTATGTCCACGACCTGCGACGCCGGCGGCAGCTGCTCGGCATGCGCCGCATCGTGATCGGGGTGCTCAGCGGGCTGGTCGTGCTGTTCGGCTTTGTGACGCAGTTCAACTCGCTGGCGACGTTCGCGGGCTTTATCACCGCGGGTCTCGCGGTCGGTCTGCAGACCATTCTGCTGTCGGTTGCAGCGTACTTTTTCATCGTCGGGCGGTACGGCGTGCGCGTGGGGGATCGCATTACGGTGGCCGGGGTGACGGGAGACGTGATCGAGGTCGGACTGGTGCGGTTCTATGTGATGGAGCTCGCCGGCAGCGGGACGGAGCTGCAGCCGACCGGCCGCGTCGCGGTCTTCTCGAATGCCATTCTCTTCCAGGCCGGCACACCGCTTTACAAGCAGCTACCCGGTACCGAGTACGCCTGGCACGAGTTAACCGCGAAGCTGGGCGAAACCGCGGACTACCGCAAAGCAGCCTCCGCGATTTTGGCGCTGATCGAGAAGGTGTACGAAGGCTACCGCCTGAAAATCGAGCAGCAGCAGCGCAGCGTGGAAGGGTGGATGAGCGCGCAGTTGGGCACGCCGGCCGTCGAGTCGCGCTTGATCCTGGTAGAAAACGGTTTGCAGCTGCTGGTACGCTTTCCCGTCGAGATCCGCGAGGCCTCCGGTATTGATCAGCAGGTGACCGAGGCGTTGCTCAAGCTGATGCACGAGGACGAATCAGTGAAGGGAGCCGTGACCGCACCGCCAGCTATCAAGGCGGCCGTGAAAGGATGACGCAAGCCGGGGTCGATCCCTGGTGCAAAATCCTGATTCGAAATCCCTGGCGCGAAATCAAGCTACCGCTTCAGCGAGAGCATATATAGGTTGACTGTCGCCGTCCGCACCCGGGTCAGCGGCGCACCTCCCTGGGTCATGCCGACGAAAGCATAGTCGGCTAGGTTGCTTTCGAGCCCGGCCGTCAGACTCGCAACCGTAGTCGCAGAGCGCTGCCGTCACTGCGGGGTCCACCGACACCGGCTGTTCGGAGTCAGAGGAGAGTTGGCTGCGCATCAGCCGCCAGAGAAACTCCTTCGGCGGCCAGCGCTGGGAGGTAGGCTGCCGTCGAGTTCGGGGAGAGTCCGGCGGGGGCGCAAAGATTTCCTGCGGTGCGATCTCATCCGGCCCCGGCGCATCCTCCGCAAGCGGCTGAGCCGCTGCGACCTCGGCGATGAAGCAATATCCTCTCCGCGACAATATCTCGACATAACATGGGTGGTCCGCAGAGTCGCCGAGAGCCTCGCGGAGTTTGTTTACCGCGATACCAAGGGAGTAGTCGGCATCCGCCGGACTGTCACTGCCCCAGATGGTCCGCTGCAGTTCTTCGCGGCTGACCACCTCGCCGGGGCGATCCAGCAGGACACGCAGGACACGGAAGGGCTGACGTTGACAGCGGATTCGACGGGCGCACTTCCAAAGCTCCTCATTCCCTAGGTCGACCTCGAAGAGATCAAAGGTAACTTTGTCGACTTGGGCCGGAGGACCTATCATGATTCTGTCGGAAGGGAATACGCTTCCGAGTTCGAACAGTTCACAGTGTGAGCTGAGTAGTCCGGGCTGATTCATCCTGGCGAGCTCTTCATCGTTGATGAAAAATTGATATCGAGTTGACGGCGAAGAAGTAGCGAAGACAACGCATCTGTTGTTTAGGTGCAAGTTGCAACGGACCGGTGGGGACACTTTGGTCACGGTTCGGGCGTAGAAGATCTTTGGAGGAGCAGGAAATGACGCAGGGAAGCAGTTTGAAAAGTTGGGCGGGCTACGTCCTGATGTTCGCGGTTTTCGGTACGGCAAGCAGTGTGGCGAGGGCGCAAAGCGATACCGGCACTGTGGCCGGCACTATCGAGGATGCCTCTGGAGCGGTTCTGCCCGGAAGCTTCGTCAAGCTGACGAATGTAGACACCGGTGCAGTACAGACTACGACGGCGAGCGGTCAGGGAAACTTCAATTTCGCGGCACTGCCCCGTGGCAACTACCGGGTCCAGGCGAGCCACGATGGCTTCCAGACCACTGCGCAGACTTTCACACTTCAGGTTTCGCAGACGCAGTCGCTGGAGGTGAAACTCACGGCCGGCGCAGCGGCGACCGAAGTTGAAGTGACGGACGCCGCGCCGATTGTCGATCTCGCGACCTCATCGACCGGCGAAGTCATCGCCGGCCGCCAAGTAACGGAGTTGCCGCTGAACGGTCGAAACTTCACGCAATTGGCGCTACTAACCCCGGGCGTGACCCGAGGGAATTATGGCAACGCCGCCCAGGGCGTCGCCGGAAACGCCGAAACGTTTCGGAACAATCAATCCGGCGGAGGGTCGCTCTCGTCGAATGGTGTGCGCCCCCAAGCGAATAATTACCTGCTGGACGGCATAGACAACAACGAAGCACTCGTCAACACGCTTGAGTTCTTCCCGAATATTGAGGGCACCGAAGAGTTTCGCGTGAACACGAGCACGGCTCCGGCGGAGTTTGGACGTGCCGGCGGATCGATCGTGCAGTCCTCGATTAAGTCGGGAACCAACCAGATTCACGGCTCTGCCTTCGAGTTTGCCCGATCCAGCCTGTTCGATGCCAACCCGAACTATACCTTCCTCGGCGCAAGCCCAGCCCCGGCCTCGCCGTTCAAGCGCAATACCTTCGGCGGCTCGCTCGGCGGGCCCCTCTGGAAGGACCACGTCTTCCTGTTCGGCGACTACCAGGGCCTGCGGGACAGTTATCCGTACGGGTTAGAACAGGTCTCGGTCCCGACCGTTGCCATGCGGAACGGAGACTTCTCGCAACTTTTAGGGACGGGGCTCACGAGCGCCCCAGGCTTTACCCCGGCGGGGATCACCACCACAGTTGTGAACGGCGGTATCTATGATCCTGAAACGGGCCAGCAGTTCCCCGGCAACATCATCCCGACCAATCGCCTGAACCCGGCGGCTGTGAAGTACCTGAACGACTTTCCGCTGCCGAACATTCCGGGCACCTCCGGCGGAGTACAGAACAACTACCAGACGGACCGGACCAACATCGATCACGCGAATACCTTCGACGTACGCGCGGACGCGAATCTTGGCACACGTGACCGGGCGTTTTTCCGATTCATCTATGACAACACCAACTTCACGCGTACTTCGCAGCTGCCGAACCTGCCGGCCGGCTTCGCCTCCGGGCAGAACTTTGTCCACGCGCGCGGCTACGCCTTGGGGGAGACACACACGTTCGGCCCTAACGTCATCAATGAATTCCGCGCCGGGTATAACCGCTATACTTTCGCCAATGTGCCGCCGTTCTCCGGGACGCCGATCTCGGCGCCGCTCGGCATCGTGAATGCAAACCGCAATGCAAACCTGGGCGGCGGCGCGCTGATCGGCGGCAATGGTAACTCGATTGACTACACCGGCGATTACGGCACCTATGCTGTGCCTGAGAACACGTATCAGTTTAATGATGCAGTGACCTATGTTCGCGCCCGCCACACGTTCAAACTCGGCGGCAACGGCATCCGGCGCGATGTGGCGTTTTTCCGGCCGATCTCCGGCAAAGGTTACTTCAACTTCGGCAATGGCGACTTTACCGGATATCCGGTCGCCGAGATGCTCGCGGGCTTTGTCGACAGCTATGGCATTGGCGCACAGAACGGCTTCTTCGGTACCCGGAACTACGAGGTTGGCGCTTTTGTGCAGGATGACTGGAAGGTTTCGCAGAACCTTACGCTGAACCTCGGTATTCGTTGGGACCTGATTACCTATCCGACCGAGGAGCACGACCGGCAGTCGGCATTGGACCCGAACACCGGTACGCTCGAGCTGGCCGGTGTCAACGGCGTGCCTCGCTCCATCATTGACAACAACTTCAATAACTACGGGCCTCGCTTCGGCTTTGCTTTTAACCCGTATGGCAATGGCCGGACGGTGCTGCGCGGCGGCTACGGTATCTTCTACTTTCTCGACCGTGGAGGGATCGACAACCAGCTTGGGCAGCAGGTGCCTTTCGGCGGCAGCGTAAGTTATGCAGCAGGGCAGGGCTCTCGCATCGCGTTCACGGGACAGGCGCCGCAGGGTTCCACCGATAACACTGCAGCCACTGCGGCGCTGCCGCTTCCAGGCTACCCGGGCTTCAATCCCAATAATCCACCGGCCGGTATCAATGTGTTTGCCGTCGAGCGTACGGAGAAGCTGCCCTCAGTGCAGCAGTATGACCTGCAGGTGCAGCAGCAGTTCGGAGAAAAGACCGTCGTCACGGTCGGCTACGTCGGTAATAAGAGCACCCATCTTGCGACCGGGCTGAACGACAACACGAACGCTCTCGGACAGACGTATACCTCGACGGTCAGGTACCCGAACCTGGGCCAGGTCATCCTCAATAACACCAGCGGCGTCGCGCATTACAATAGCTTCCAGGCGCAGCTGAACTATAAGCTGCGTACCGGCTTTACCTTCACCAGTTCCTATACCTGGTCGCATAACATCGATAACACGGACGGCTATCTGGGGTTATACGCGGTAAGCCCGTTGAACGTAAACGACCCGGCCGGCAACAAGGGGAACTCCTCGCTCGACCAGCGGAACGTCTTTGTTGCTAGCGCGCTTTATGACCTGCCATTCGGGCATGGGCACGACTTCGGCAATCACTGGGGTCGCGGGCTCGAGTTGGCAGCTGGCGGCTGGCAGCTCAACACCATCGTGCAGGCAGAAACCGGCACTCCGTTTTCCATTTTGTTTAATGAGTACGGCAACACCTTTAGCCCGCGGGCCAATGCGGTGGTTCCAGTGCACGTTACCCACAGCGTGGCTGGACCGTACTTTACGGGCGCGTTCACGGTGCCCGCACCCGGGCAGGAGGGCAACACTGGGCGGAATGAGTTCTACGGTCCGGGGCTAGCGACAGGGGACGTTTCCCTGTTCAAGACGCTGCACTTCACCGAGCGTTTTGGCACGGAGCTGCGCGCGGAGATCTTCAACGTGACCAACACTCCGCAGTTCGGCGGTCCGGACACAACGTTGCAGGATGCGTCGGCCAACAATGGCGTCTACACCACCGCGGATACCCGTTTCGGTCGTATCTCGAGTGTGCGGCTGGCGTCGGAACGGCAGATGCAAATGGCGGTTCGGTTCACTTTCTAAGTACAGCAGCCCGCTCTAAGTCGGCGCCGCAAGGAGTTCTCCATGCGGCGCCTTACTTCAGTCCACACGAGCTATGGCATTGCTTCAGAATGGAACAGCATGCAGTTACGGTTCACCATAGCACGCGTCCTGTGCGGCTTCGTCCTCTTAGCGGCGCTTGCGTCCCACCGCGGCTTTGCGCAGGCCGGCAGCCCTGCCATCGCTGCCATCGAGCCTCCGGGGTGGTGGGCGAACATGCCGGCGGCCCTCCTGCTGGTGCGCGGCGAGCATCTGGAAGGCAGCACCTTCGCCATCAGTGATCCGGCGCTCCATATTCGCTCGATGAAGATTTCCGCTAACGGCCACTGGGCTGCCGTGCAACTCAGCTCTTCGCCCGGGAGCCCGGAAACAGTGCGCATCACAGCATCGAGCCATGCCGGGAAAACCTCCGCGGCTTTCCGCTTCAGCAAGCGCCGCGCCCCGAACGACGGCTTTGCGGGTTTTTCGTCGAAGGACGTGATGTATCTCATCATGACCGACCGTTTTGCCGACGGAGACCCGGCAAACGATGGCGCCGACCACGCGGCCGAGCTTGCCGCTCCGCGCGGCTGGCATGGCGGCGATCTGCGCGGCGTCGCCGATCACCTGGACTACCTCCAGACACTCGGCATTACTACTGTATGGATCACGCCTGTCTACCAGAACCACGAGGCTCAGAGCTATCACGGGTATGGCGCGACCGACCTGTACGCTGTCGATGAGCACTTCGGCACGCTCGGCGACCTGCAGCGGCTCGCGGCGGAGCTGCACCGCCGCCATATGAAGCTGGTGCTTGACACAGTCCCCAACCATGTCGGTCCCGGGCACCCGTGGGTGACGGACGAGCCCGAGCCCGATTGGTTTCACGGAACGGCGGCCGAACACCACAGGGCGGTGGGCGAGTTCGCACCGCTCGTAAACCCGCACGCCCCCTGGCGCGACCAGCAGGACATCCTTGACGGGTGGTTCGCAAACACGCTACCGGACATGAACCAGGAGAATCCCGACGCAGCCCAGTACCTCACGCAGAACGCGATCTGGTGGATCGAGCAGACCGGGGCCGATGGCCTGCGCATTGACACGTTTCCCTATGTCGGGCGGCCGTTCTGGCACGGTTTCCACGCGAGCCTGCACGGGCTCTATCCCCATCTCACCACTGTCGGCGAGGTTTTCAACCGCGATCCGGTCATCACCTCGGCGTTCGCCGGCGGGGTCACGCGCAACGACCTGAACGGGAGCGTCGATACCGGCCTGACAACGCCGTTTGACTTCCCCAGCTTCTTCGCGATTCGCGACGTACTGCTCCACGGCAAGTCCATGTCGCGCATAGCGGAGATCCTTCAGAGTGATTCGATGTACCCGCATCCTGAACGCCTGGTTCCGTTCCTTGGCAACCACGACACCAGGCGATTCCTGAGCGAGGACGGCGCGACTCCGGAGACACTGAAGCTCGCCTTCGCGATGATCCTGACCATGCGCGGCATGCCGCAGATCTACTCCGGCGACGAGATTGCGATGGCTGGTGGCGAGGATCCCGACAACCGTCACGACTTCCCGGGCGGCTTCGCTCCATCTGCGAGCGGAAGCGCATTCGTGCCCGGCCAGCGTACCCCCGCACAGCGCGACATGTATGACTGGGTGCACACGCTGCTCGCCCTGCGCGCCCGCTACCCTGAACTCAATGCGGGAGAGGAGCAAGTGGTGCATGCGGACGAGAACACGCTACTATACGTTCGCGGAAGCGGCCTCGAAGCCGGATGTGGCGCAAACGGCCGCATGCTTGTCGCGATCAATAAATCCGACCAGGCCGAAACCTTTACGCTTGGTACCGGCAACACTGCTCTTTCGCACTGCAAAGCCGCGGATGCTTTGCTTGGAGCGATGTCCGTCTCTCAGACGCCTTCGGGCGAGCAGCAGGTAAGCGTACCGCCGGGGGCGAGCTTACTTTACTGGAAGTAGCTGCTGGATGTACTCCATGAATACGGGGGGTGCGCAGGAGCGGGTTAAGCTTCGCTCTCTGCCCGCGATGACGGCTCCCGCGGCGGGGCGGTGGATTCCCGCAGCACCAGGCTCGTACGCAGAGGAAATAAGCGTCGCGAGTCCGCGCCCCTGTTCACCAGAAACTCGACCGTCATTTTGCTCAGATCGACGCGGGGAACATCGACGGTGCTGAGAGGCGGGTTCAGAAAGCGGCTGAAATAGGTGTTGTCAAAGCCGATCACCGAAACGTCGCGCGGGATGTGAACCCCGCGAGCCTGCAGCCCGCGGTACACGCCCATGGCCACCATGTCAGTGATTGCGATCACAGCGGTGAATCGTGCTTTGCCGAAAACCGAAGCGATGGCGAGCTCCCCTGCGTCGGCGCCTGGGCCTTCCATATCGACGACGGTGGTTTTGAGGTCGTGCGTCGCGCAGGCCCGCGCGGCCGCTGCGAAACCCTGGTCGCGCAGCCTGTGCGAGAGCAAGGGAGGGCTCATTGCGCCCTGGTTCGACTGCCGCGAATTGCGCACAAACAGCAGTTCGCGATGCCCAAGCTTGATCAGGTGCTCAACCGCGGCTTTCATGCCGCCGCGCGAATCTACCCGGAGCACCGCCGCGTTTTCCGAAGGCTTGCCGCTGTCGAGAAAAACCGCGGGTACGCCGCTCTCGGCAATTAGTCGCCGAGACGTCTCATCGTGTTCGGACGTGATGACGGCGAGGCCCGCGATGCGTGCTCCAAGCAATTGCTGTACCGCGACGCGATGCTGCTCGGGCGAGAAATTGCTGGCCATCAGCGAAACCTGGAATCCGTGGCGTGCGGCCTCTTCCTCGATCGCCTGCGCGGTTTCGGCAAAGAAGGGATTTTGCAGGCTGGAGACGATCAAGCCAAGCACCTGGGTTTGCCTGCGCGCCAAATTGCTCGCGTACAGACTGGGGCGATAGCCGAGCCGCGCGATGGCTTCCTGCACGCGATCGCGCGTGGCCGTGCTGACGCGGCCCTTTTGGTTGAGCACCGCGGAGACCGTGCCGAGCGACACGCCGGCCAACGTGGCCACGTCCTGAATCTTTGGCCTGTCCGCGACGCTGGGCGGAAGAATCTTGGGCGCGGACAGCGAAGCACTTACGTTTTGCCCCGCCTTGGCCGCGCGCGTTGTGCTCATGTCACCAGAGTATCCGAGAGCCGGCTTGACAACGGGGCTAACGGAGGAGGATGCTTCTGCTGAAGCGTTTCAGCAACCGTCTGCTGAGGCCCAAGCGAACTGGAGGGAACACCATGGCGAGCAGCTTTCCAAGCATCATCGGGGTCGGTTCTGAGACCGACCAGGTCAATTTGCAGCAGGAGCTCGACGCACCGCTCCAGCTCACTGACGAGCAGATCGCGTTTTACCACGAGAATGGCTATATCAAGCTGAAGCACGTGCTCTCGCCCGAGTTGCTGGAGCATTACCGCGTTCGCATCAATGCGCGTGTCGCTGAGCTCTCGGCCGATGCCGCGCCGCTCGATCAGCGCACCACTTACGGCAAGGCATTTCTGCAGATCATGAATCTGTGGACCGAGTCCGGGGACGTAAAGGAGTTCGTCTTCGGCAAGCGGCTTGCGCGCATTGCCGCCGAGCTGATCGGCGCAACCGGCGTGCGAATCTACCACGACCAGGCGCTGTATAAGGAGCCGGGCGGCGGCATCACGCCGTGGCACGCAGACCAGTACTACTGGCCTGTTTCGAGCGACAAGATGGTGACCGCCTGGGTACCTCTGCAGCAAACGCCACAGGACATGGGGCCGCTCGGCTTTTGCGAGAAGAGCCACCGTTTTCAGATTGGCCGAGACCTGGAAATCAGCGACGAGAGCGAGACCACCCTCAAGGAAGCGCTGAACGCGTTTCGCCTGGAAGATAGCGGCTTCGACCTGGGGGATGTAAGCTTTCATGCGGGCTGGACGTTTCACCGCGCCGGGGCCAACTCGACCGACCGGCCGCGCGAGGTGATGACGGTGATTTACATGGACGAAGACATGAAGCTGGTCGCGCCCAAGAACAAAAACCAGATCAACGACATCGAGCGCTGGTGTCCGGGCGTCGAGGTCGGGGACGTCGTTGCGTCGCGGTTGAATCCGCTCGTCTACTCAAGCCGTGCGGAGGGCTCGGGCAGCCTATGACCCGCGCACTCATCTGGGACACGAGGCGATTCGATTAGAGCTACTCGCAATTCCGTTCAGGGTGGATTCGCAGATGATGGATGTGCGCGCAGCCGTTGCCGATGGCGACGGTTCTTTCTCGATTCAGACCATCGGCATGGACGCGCCCGAGCGGGGCGAAGTACTGGTCGCGATCAAGGCAAGCGGAGTATGCCACACCGATTGGGACTCGCTTCGCTGGGGCCGGCGCATCGTGCTAGGGCACGAGGGCGCGGGCGAGGTGGTCTGCGTCGGCGAGGGCGTCACGCGCTTCCAACCGGGCGACCGTGTCCTGCTCAACTGGGCCATTCCGTGCGGTGTGTGTTTCCAGTGCGAGCGCGGCAAGGAGAATATCTGCGAGGATCGCGGCACGGTTCCCGACGCGCGCTTCCACCATCCCGCGGGCGCGATCAATGCATCGTTTTCGCTCGGTACCATGGCCACGCATGCGGTCGTACCCCAGGCCGCGGTGCTGCCCCTCGATTCCGCTGTTCCGTACGAAGTCGCGGCCATCATGGGCTGCGCAGTGATGACCGGCTTCGGCTCTGCCGTGAACGCAGCGAAAGTGGAAGAGGGAAGCACTGTAGTGGTGCTGGGCTGCGGCGGCGTGGGCTTGAGCACCATGCTGGGCGCACTCTATTCGAAAGCCGCGCGCGTTCTCGCGATCGACGTGAATCCCGCGCGGCTGGAGCTGGCAAAGCAGTTTGGCGCGACCGAAACACTGCTCGCTGACCGCGACGACAAGGGCCTGCTCCAGGCCGCGAAGGAAATCAAGCGACGCACCGGCGGCCGCGGAGCCGACTACGCCTTCGAGTGCACAGCGGTGCCGGAGCTAGGCTCCGCGCCGCTCGCGATGGTGCGCAGCGCGGGCACGGCGGTCGGGGTCAGCGGCATCGAGCAAACGGTGCCGGTCGATATGGAGTTATTCGAGTGGGACAAGATCTACATCAATCCGCTCTACGGCGCCTGTCGTCCGCAGCGAGATTTTCCATTGTTGATCGAGCTTTACCGGAACGGGCAGTTGCCGCTCGATGCCATGGTGACGCGCCGCTACCAGCTCGAGGCGCTGGACCGGGCCTTCACCGATATGCACGCCGGCATCAGTGCGAAGGGAGTACTTACGTTTGATTGAGAACGTAAGTTTTCGCACCTTCGAGCTTTCCGACCCAGCGTATGAGCAAGACGGCTTGCGCGCTGTGACAGTGAAAAGCGCAGCGCTCGGCCGCCGCGCGGACGTTTCGGTGTGGGTGCCGAAGGCCAAGCAGATTGCTACACTGCTGATCCTGCTGCACGGTGTTTACGGCAGCCACTGGGTGTGGCCGCTCAAGGCTGGTGTGCATCGCACGGCGGGACGCCTGCTCGCGGCGGGCGAGATCGCGCCGATGGTTATTGCGATGCCCAGCGATGGCCTGAGCCGCGATGGCAGCGGGTACTTGACGCACGCGCCCGCGGAAGACGCCGAGCGCTGGATCGTTGACGAGGTTCCGGCGATCGCGCGGCTCGTCGCACCGGCCCTGCGCGCCGATGCCGCAATCGCGATTGCGGGTTTGTCGATGGGCGGCTATGGTGCGCTGCGACTCGGTGCCAAGTATGCAGACCGGTTCGCCGCCATCTCGGCTCACTCCGCTATCACCGAGATTGCGGACATGGAGCGTTTTGTCGAAGAGCCGCTGAGCGATTATCTCGGGTGCGCTTCGCGCGAAGAGTTGAGCGCGCTCTACTGGATGCGCAGGCATCGCGAGCGCCTGCCGAAGCTGCGCTTCGACTGCGGCGTGGACGACGAGTTGATCGCAGGCAATCGGCAGCTGCACACGGCGCTCGAGGCCGATGGCATCGCGCACCAATACCAGGAGTTCAGCGGGGGCCACGAGTGGCCTTACTGGCGGCAGCACGTTGAGCAAACACTGCGCTTCGCGAGTGGAACCGAGACCGGAGAGTCACGATGAAAAAATTTCTTGCAGCATTGGTGCTTGTCGCAGCGATCCTCTCCGCCGATGACGCGACCGCGCAAAAAGCCAACGTCGCCATCGACGCGTCGCGGGTGGAGAATCACATCAGCCCGCGCATGTACGCGTCCTTCGTGGAGATGATGGGCGAAGACGTGAAGTGGGGCATGACGGCGGAGATGGTGCACGACCGCTCGTTTGAAGAGTCGCCGAATTATCTCGGCCTGCCCGCGGATTGGAAACTGGAACCCGACGAGCGCAACGACAACGTGGGCGCGATCCGGTTTGTGCAGACAAGCGACGAAGCGTACCCAAGAACAAGCGTGATCGGCGACGCCGCCCAACACTCACTACGCATCACACTTGCGCCCGAGGACATAACGGACACGCGCCGCGGCCTTTCGCAGGGCCGGCTTTCCGTCGTCGCGGGCCAGCTTTACAACGGCTATGCCTGGATCAAGATTCCCCCGCAAAGCCCCTACACGGGCAATATCACCGCAGCGCTCGAGGAAGACAGCACAGACGGCGCGACGTATGCACAAGCAAAGCTTGCGAGCGCAGGCGGCGACTGGCGGCAGTACCGCTTCCAGTTAACACCGACGAAGACCGACCGGTTCGCCAAGCTCACCTTCCTGTTCGGCGGCAAGGGCACTCTCTACATGGACCAGGTTTCGCTTGAGCCCGCGAGCGCGCAGCGTGAGGTACGCGCCGACTCCGAAGCGATGATCGCCTTACTGCACCCGTCCTTTATGCGCTGGCCCGGCGGCAACGTCGCGCAGGATTACCACTGGCAATGGGGCATCGGTCCGCGCGACCTGCGGCCGGTGTGGACCAACAAGGCTTGGAGCAATGCGCCGGAGCCGGACGACCTGGGCACCGACGAGTACCTCGCGCTGTGCGAGCGCCTGCATATCGAGCCGTCCATCACCGTCAACGTCGGCGGCAACGGCGCGACCGCGGAGGAGGCTGCGGAGTGGGTAGAGTACGTGAACGGCCCGGCGAGCTCGAAGTTCGGCGCCATGCGCGCGGCCAACGGGCACCCCGCACCCTACAGTGTGATGGTGTGGGAGCTGGGCTACGAGATCTTCGGCGGCTGGGTACGCGGCCACGTCAGGGCTGAGGTCTACGCACAGTCCGTCGTGCGCTACGCCAAGGCAATGCGCGCAATCGATCCCACAATCAAACTCATCGCGGTGGGCGAGGGTATTATGCCGCAGCAGGACGCGTGGAACTCCGCCGTGCTGCGCATCGCCGGCCCGGAAATCGACTACCTTGCCATCCACGACTACACCTCGCTTGGGCAGAACGCAAAAGAAGCCGACCCGCGCGCGGCCATGATGGCGCGAGCCGGGCAGTTCGAGCGCAGCTATCGCCACACGGCGGAGCTGATCGCGCAACTCGCTCCCAGTCGCAATATCCGGCAGATTGTGAACGAGTGGAACCTGTTTTACGACGCAGGCATGATCCAGTCGATGGACGGCGCCGTGTACGCCGCGCGCGCGATGGACGGCTTTGAGCGCGACGGCGAAACCGTGGAGGCGAACTCGATTTCCGACCTGCTGAACGGCTGGGTCGGCGGCGTCATCCAGGCCAGCCGCGATCGCATCTACGGCACCGCGCAATACTATGCGCTCAAGCTGTATGCCGATCATCTCGGCACGGACCGCCTGCATGCGGACGTGGACTCGCCGGAGTTCGCGCCCGGCGTGAAAGCGGTGGATGCGGTCGCGACGCGCTCCGCCGACGGCACGAAACTATTTCTCAAAATGTCCAACGCCGACCGGCAGCATGGCGTGGCTGCGCACATCGGGATCGCGGCATTTTCGCATACGCGGGATGCACAACTCGATCTGCTCAGCATAGGCAGTCCCGGGCTGCGCAACAGCTTTCGCAACCCGAATGCGGTGACTCCTTCGCAGAAGAAAGTGCGCTGCGGCGAGACGTGCGATCTATCACTCCCGCCGGATTCTGTTGCCGTGCTCACGCTCAGCAGGAAAGCGAAGTGAACCTGCGATGCTGATTGGAGCCCTCCCACGCGCTGGCGCTCAAGCGCGCAACAGATGCAGAATCCATCCGGCAAGGCTTGCGCCAAGCAGCGGACCCAAAACTGGAACCCAAG